>DATFUE010000391.1:0-2029 GCA_035261165.1 Myxococcota bacterium | reverse complement strand
GCGCTCGAGCCCGACTCACTCGCGCGGCGCGCGGCGCAGCTGCCCGGTGTCGAGCTCCCGGATCCGGCGAGCGCGCGCGAGGACTTCCTCGACGCGCTCCGGCTCCTGCGCCGCGACGAGATGCTGTTCGCGGCGTGCGCGCAGCTCGGCGGGTTCGCGTCCTTCGACGGGGTCGCAGCGTTCCTCTCGCAGCTGGCCGAGACCTGCGCGCAGCGAGCGCTGATCGCGGTCGAGGGGCACGCGGCGGGCGAGCCGTTCGTCCTCGCGGTGCTCGGCATGGGGAAGCTCGCGAGCCGCGAGTTCACCTATCACTCCGACCTCGACGTGATCTTCCTGTTCCGCGACGACTTGCCCGATGCGCTGCCGCCGTCGCGCATCGCACAGCGCTGGATCAGCACGCTCGCGACGATGACCGGCGCGGGCTACGCGTATCACGTCGACTCACGCCTGCGACCGTCCGGCCAGCAGGGCGCACTGGTCACGACCTACGACGCCTTCGCGCGCTATCAGGTGGAGCAGGCCGCGACCTGGGAGCACGTGGCGCTGTTGCGCGCGCGCGCGATCGCGGGCGACGTCGGGCGGGCGCAGACCTCGCTCGAGCAGGTGCGCGAGCGAGTCGCCCGCGAGGCCGCGAATCCCTGGCTCTACCTCGCCGACATGCGCGGGCGCGTCGTGGCCGAGCGCGGCGTCGAGGACGCGAAGACCGCGGCGCTGAAGACGGGGCGCGGCGGCATCATGGACGTCGAGTTTCTCGCGGCCGGCGCGCTGCTCGAACGCGGCTTGCAGCTCGGCGGCAGCGCGCTGCCCGCGGTGCCCGCAATGCTGCGCGCGGCCCTCCAGACCCCGGCGGTCGAAGCGCTGCTCGTCGACTACGCATTTCTGCGGCGGGTCGAAGCCTGCGCGCGCTGGCTCGCCGGGCGCGCGGTCGAGTCGATCGCGAAGACGGGCGAGCAAGCCGAGTGGCTCGCGGACTTGGTCGAGCCGGGTCAGTCCGCCGGGCGAGTCATGCAGGACCTCGCGGCCTCACGCGACCGAATCGCCCAGGCCTTCGAGCGCGTCTGCGCGAAGCAGACCGTCGCCGCGCTCGCGCCCTAGCCGCGCAGCGCCGCGAGCGCGGTCCCGACCAGACCCCCGACCAGCATCACGGCGCTCGGGGCGAACGAGAGCAGGAATCCGACGCTCCGCTGCGAGGGCTCCGCGACGTAGGCGCGCAGGTAGATCGCGCGTCCCGCGATGAACACGAGTCCGAGCAGCGCCCCGATCGGCGCGCTCACGTAGCTGCTAAAGATCCAGAGCGACGGCAGGAACAGCAGCAGCTGCTCCACGGTGTTCTGCTGAACCCTGAAGTAACGCTCGAAGATCTCGTGACCGCTCGTCGCCGGCGCCTTCACGCCGTATCGTCCGCGCGCCCGAGAGACGAGTACCGAGATCCCCACGTACTCGAGCAGGGCGAGCAGGGTCACGAACGCGACGAGTGCCATGCGGATCTCCCTCGCTGGCCAGGCGGCCACGCAGAGAGCGATTCTACACGAATGAGTGACAGCCTCCGGCTGCTCCGCGAGCACCTCCTGCCCGAGAACGCCGCGCGCGCGGCCGAGCTGTTCCGCGCCGTGGGTCTCGTGATCACGAGCCCGGAGGCACGCGCGGCCTCGCTCGACGCGACACTGGAGCGTGTCGCGGCCGGCCAAGACGTCTGGGTGTTCGGCTACGGGTCGCTGATGTGGAATCCCGCGTTCCACCACGTCGAGCGGCTTCCTGCCCGGCTCGCCGGCTGGCACCGGAGCTTCTGCCTCTTGAACACGTTCGGGCGGGGCTCGCCTGAGAGTCCGGGCCTGACCCTCGCGCTGGAGCCGGGTGGCTCCTGCCTCGGCGTGGCGCTGCGCATCGCGGCGTCCGAGGTGCGCGGCGAGCTCACGGTCCTATGGAACCGAGAGATGCTCAGCGGCTCGTATCTCCCGCGCTGGGTCCGGCTCGGCGGTTCCGCAGGGCCGATCGCCGCCGTGACTTTCGTCGCGAACCGCGCCCACGA
>DATFUE010000390.1:0-4649 GCA_035261165.1 Myxococcota bacterium | reverse complement strand
GAACGACACGACCCCGAGCAGGTGCTGCTGATCGTCGATCACGTACAGGTAGGAGATCACCTCGAGGTTCGTGCGCGCCTGGCGGCGCAGATAGCCGATGGCCTCGTCGACGGTCATGTCCGGCCGCAGGCGCGCGTAGCGCGGGTTCATCAGGCCGCCGGCCGCGTCCTGCTTGTAGGCCAGGAGCGCCGTGACCTCTTTGCGCGTCGGGTCGTCGAGCAGGCCGAGCAGGGTGTCGCGTTCGTCGTCCGGCACGTGCTGCACCAGGTCGGCCGCGTCGTCGGGCGCGAGCAGGCGCATCCAGGAGCGGCGCTCGTTCCGCGGCAGCGCGCGCATCAGACTCGCCAGGTCGGCCGCGGAGAGGCCGAGGAAGAACTCCTCGGCGTCGTCGCGCGACAACAGATGGAACGCCTCGACGCGCTCCTCCGGCGTGAGAATGCGCCAGATGGTGCGGAGGTCGGCGGAGTTCAGGCGATCGTCTTCGTCGATCAGCGCTTGAGTCATCGATCGCTCCGCGCGAGCACGGCGGGCGTCGCGCCGCGCGCGGATTCTCGCGCAGCGACCGCGGGGCGTCTACCGGGACGCGGCGCGGAACCAGTCCACCTCGGTGAACTGCTCCGCGCGGATTCTCTCCCACACGCCGCGCATGACCGCGAGCTCGTCTGCACTGTGTTTCGGCGCGGGCTCGGCATCGACCTGAGCGGAGAAGAAGAACAGTCTGCGGCTCGCCTCGCGCGCGGCGGCGGAGGTGTCGCGGAAGACGATCGCGTTGTGCAGCTCGAGCAGCGCCCGAGAGAGATTCTTCCAGCCGTCGTCACCGAGCGGCTCGTTCGAGTAGAGGAGCGCCTCCGTCGCCTCGATCTCCGCGCGATAGGGCCCGGGGTCGATGTGACCATCGGCGGAGCCGGAGGTCGAGGAGACCGGGGCCGGCTCACTCGGTGCCGATGCGGTGCGCTCGCAGCCGATGGCTGCGGCCAGCACGAGCGCGCTGGCGAGCGTGATCACCGCCCTGCGCTGCCCCGGCGTCATCGGACCTCCTTGCGAGCGCGTAGCTTGCCCGCAGCGCGCGAACCCAGTCAACGAGGGCCGGGCCGGTCGCGGCGACGCGCCGCCTACAGGACGTCGATCGCGTCCTCGGGGAAAACCCCGAGATAGGCAAGCGCGGCGTGCGTGAGCTCGTCGACGAACGAGATTCCGCTCGGGACGAACCTCGGATCGAGCAAGCGGCTCAGCAACATGGCCGAGATCATCCGCCCGACGAACGCGGCCGCGACGACCGGAATCGGGTGCAGGATCTCGTGCCGGCGCGCGACCACCAGCTTGGTGAAGCGCTCTTCGATCATCTTGCCGAGCTGCTCGGCGCGTGCGTGGAAGCGCGGGTCGTGGATGGCGCGCGCCGCGAACGCGCGCAGCTGCCCGCGGCGTCGGTCGTTCTCGCGCACCTGGAAGGCGACGAGCTCGCGCACGACTTCGCAGATCGATGCGCCGGTCCAGCGGCCCTCGTCGAGCGCCGCATGCGCGGTCGCCCAGGCCTCTTCGATGAAGCGCTGATGGAGCGCGGCCAGCAGAGTGTCCTTGTCCGGGAAGCGCGCGTAGAACGCGCCCACCGACGAGCCCGCTCGGCGCGCGATCTCCGCCACCGACGCGTCCTCCCAGCTCTTGTCCGTCAGGATCGCCTCGGCGGCGTCCAGGATGCGCGAGAGGGTGAGCTGGCTCCGCGCCTGCTGAGGCGGTCGGACCCACACGAGCTCGGGGATCGGCGCGCTGCTCGCCTGCTGGGGGGCGGCCATGATGCGGACTCCTCTATGCAAATCCGGGGTACGAACCCGAATTCCGGTTCTGATCCGCATTCATACGGGTCCGACCAGCTCTCGGTCAAGCGGAAAATTCAGTGCGCGCCGAAGTCCCAGCCGTCGCCTCTCTTGTAGGCCGAGAGCACGCGGCGGGCGGTGGTGGTGATGTGCACCTCGTCCGGGCCGTCGTAGATGCGCGCGAAGCGCGCGTGCCGGTACATGCGCTCGAGCGGCGTGTCCTCCGTGACGCCCTTCGCGCCGAAGACCTGGATCGCCCGGTCGATCACGTTGTGCAGCATCTGCGCCCCGAACACCTTGATCATGCCGATCTCGACCCGCGCCTCGTCGCCGCGGTCGATCTTCTGCGCCGCGGACAGGGTCAGGAGCCGGCTCGCCTGGATCTCGCACAAGCTGTCGAAGACGAACTTCTGGATCTGCTGGTGCTGGCCGAGCGTCTTGCCGAACGCCACGCGCGAGTTCGCGCGCTCGCACATCAGATCGAACGCGCGCTGCGCCTGCCCGAGCCAGCGCATGCAGTGGAAGATGCGGCCAGGGCCCAGGCGCCGCTGCGCGATCTTGAAGCCGCCGCCGCGCGGCCCCAGCAGGTTCTTCTTCGGCACGCGCACGTCGTCGTACTGGACCTCGCAGTGACCGCCGTAGTGACCCATCACGCGCACGTCGCGCAGGATGTTGTAGCCGGGCGTGTTGGTCGGGACGATGATCATCGAGAACGCATCGTGCGCGGCCACGTCTTCTTCGGTGCGGCACATCACCGTGGTGTACGCGGCGCGGTCGGCGCCGCTCGTGAACCACTTGCGGCCGTTGATCACCCAAGTGTCACCGTCCAGCTTCGCGCGCGTCTGCAGCTGCGTCGGATCGGAGCTCGCGACGTCGGGCTCGGTCATCGCGAAGCTCGGAAACACGTCGCCGTCGACCAGGGGCTTGAGATACTTGTCGCGCCACTCCACGTCGGCGAACTCGTGCAGCATGATCGAGTCCTGCAGCGAGTGAGTGCCGAGCGCGACCATCGCCACGCCCGAGCGACCGACGACCTCGTTCACGTACACGTAGTCGAGGAACGGCAGCCCCTGGCCGCCGATCTCGAGCGGATGGCCGAGCGCCCAGAGCCCCTCCGCCTTCGCGCTGTTCATCAGCTCGCGCAGCGCCTCTCGGGCCTTCGGGTCGTCGCGGTCCTCGACCAGCGGCTCGACCGGATAGCAGCGCTCCTCGACGAAGCGCTTCACCCGGTCGCGAATCTCGCGGACGCTCTCTGGAACCTCGAACGACATGACACCTCCCTCGCTTGGGCCGCCAGCCTAAGGCGCCGCGGCCGCGCGGGGCAAGCAGGGCCTTGAAAGCGTCCGCGAGTGGGCTACCCACCCCCATTCCATGACCACTCCTGCCTGGAGGGAAGGCAGCAAGCTGGTCCACCCCTTCAACCCCGAGTTAGGGGTGGGCTTCGTGCGGCGCGTCGAGGGCCGCTATCTCGTGGTGTATTTCCCGGCGGTAGAGCGGGAAGTAACCATGGCTGCGCAGGGCGCGGGCCTGGTTCCTCTGATACTCCCGCCGGGGTCCGCCGCGATCGAGCTCGCGAAGAACGCAGAGGTGCGCATCGAGAGCTGGGACGGCGAGCGCTACGTGCTCTCCGACGGCCGGCGCCTCGAGGACAAAGAGGTCTGGCCGCTCGACCAGAGCTCCGGTCCGATCGAGCGCCTCGCGCAGTTCCGCCTCGACCGGCTCGGCTCGTTCCGCAACCGGATCGAGGGCCTGCAGCTGCGCCGCATGCGCGAGGCCGGCGGCCTGGGCAGCTTCCTCGGCGGCCGCATCTCCCTGTTCCCGCACCAGCTCCACACCGCGCTCGCCGCCGTGAAGTCCGACCCGGTGCGCTGGCTGCTCGCGGACGAGGTCGGGCTGGGCAAGACGATCGTCGCCTGCCTGATCCTGTCCGCGCTCGTGCGCACCGGCCGCGCGAAGCGCGCACTGGTGATCGCCCCCTCCACGCTGACCGTGCAGTGGCTCGGCGAGCTGTACCGCAAGTTCCACCAGGTGTTCGTGCTGATCGACGAGGCGCGCGTCGAGAGCGTCGAGCGCGACTACGGCGAAGGCAACAACCCGTTCGACGTGCACCCCTTCGGCGTGATCTCGATGGAGGACCTGGCGGCCAATCCTTCCCTCGCCAGACAGGCGCGGAACGTCGAGCACGAGCTCGTGATCGTCGACGAAGCGCATCGGCTCGGGCTCGAGCACTTCGACGCGGCGATCGCGCCGCTGGTCACGAACGCGAAGCACGCGATCCTGCTGTCGGCGACCCCGCTGCAGGCGGACAAGCGCGGGTTCTTCCATCTGCTCCAGCTGCTGCACCCGGAGAGCTTCGCGGCCTTCGACGCCTTCGACGCGGCGGTCGGCTCGGGCGGGGCGGTGTTCCCGTGCACCAGCGCGGTCCGGCGCAGTGACTTGGGCGGGCTCCCGCCGCGGCGCCCGCAGCCGGTGGACGTCGCCGCGTTCGGGAAGGACATCCGCAGAGATCCGCGCAGCGAGTGGCTCTCCGCGCGCGTGCGCGAGTGGCACAAGAAGAAGGAGAAGGCGCTCGTCTTCGTGCGCGACCTCGACCGCCTCGAGAAGCTGAAGAAGCTCGTCGAGCAGGCGACGCGCACGCACATCGCGGTGTTCCATGAGTCACTCACGCCGGCGCAGCGCGACATCGAGGTCGCGCGCTTCCGCGAGACGAACCTGCCGGTGCTGATCTGCACCGAGGCGGGCGCCGAGGGGCGCAACTTCCAGTTCTGCGACCGCATGGTGCACTTCGACCTGCCCAGCGATCCGGTCGCGCTGGAGCAGCGCATCGGCCGGCTCGAC
>DATFUE010000389.1:0-5511 GCA_035261165.1 Myxococcota bacterium | reverse complement strand
GAATACGTCGTTTGCCATGCCGGTCTCAGCCCGCGCGCACGAGTAGGGCCGCCCGTTCCCCGGACTCCGATCCCGACTGACAGAGCGCCCCGGGCCCGGGCGCATAGTCCTTCGCGAACGCCGCTGCGGCGACGGCGATCTGCGCCGGAACGCTGGCCGCCCCGATCTCGCCGAATGACTCGGCCGTGAGCCAAAGCGGGTAGGCTGCGTGCGGCTCCGTTAGGGTCCGACCGAGTGCGTACTGCGCCTCGCTGAAAGCTCCGCGGTCGCCGGCCACGTCGCTGAGTCGGAAGTGAGTGACGCGCGTATCCGAGCCTGCGTCCGCGAGACAGCTTCTGATCGCGCGCGCCAGTCCCTCTCCGACGTTGGGTCGGCCACGGGACCGGTCGGCGGTCTCCTTCGCGAAGCCAATCCCGGCGACTTCCAGAAGCGATCCCCGGTCTCCGGCGCGAGCGACGACGAGCGCGCCGGCGGCTTCGCTGGGAATCACGCCGTCGGGATCCGTCGCCGTCTTGAGCCGTCCGCTGGCCTCGAGGTGATCGAGAGCCGCGGCATTCACGAGTGAGTCGGCGCAGGCGACCACGACCACCCCGGCCGCCGAGCTGCGGAGGATCTGCTGCGCGACCTCCAGCGCACGCGCTCCGGAGGTGTTGCCCGACGAGACCACCGCCGAGGTCGCGCGGTCGAACTCCCATCCGCCGTAAGTCTCGAGCAGAGGGGCGATCTCGGCCTCGAGGCGCGCGGGGCGGCCCGGGCGATCCTGCGCGGGCAGGCCGAGGACGAGCGGAACGGGGCGAGGGAAGGGCTCGGACAACCGTCGTTCGGCGTCCGCGAGCGCAGCGCCGAGCAGCGCTGCGTAGCGCCGCACGCCGAGCAGTCCGTCGGCGACCTCGCGCACGCGCGCGCCGACGATGGGAACGCCGCCGCGATCGTGGAACGGGAGCTCCGAAAACCGCATGATCCCCGCCCGCAGCGCCGCGGCGGAAGATCGCGCGCTGAGTCCCACCGGGGTCACGAGGCCGATCCCAGTCACTGCGAGAGCGCTCACCGCGGGTTCCCTCCGACGTAACGCTTCCTCGCTTCGAGCGCGCGCAGGCGACCACGCGTCGGGCGCCCGACCCAAACCTCGCCCAGGTCGAGCAGCTTTCCAGTGACTGGTCGGCGCGCGCGCCACACGACCTGGAAGCGCGCCTCGTCCGGCTCGAGAATCAACGTGTCCGCGACGGCGGGCACTTCCTCGGTTCTCCCCGGAAATCGGAAACGCAGCGGGAGACCGAGATCCGGGAGCTGAAAGGAGATCCGTCCCTCCGGGCTGAGATTCACGAGCTCGACTCGCTCGCCGCCGACGAGGTAGTCGCAGCCCTGATCCTCCGGAGCGCCCTGGTAGTAGCGGTCCTCGAAGTCTTCGGGCAGCAGCGGGAAGCGATCCTTGCGCCATGCGTCATCGTACGTTCCGGCGTAGCCCGCGCGCGGAGCCCAGGCGCGCCCGATGAACCCCAGACTAGCGGGACGGAGCCTCTGACCCGGTCTGCGCAGTCGCTCGCCCGGATACGAGAGATTCGGCAGTGACCCGCGGCGCTGCCAGCGTCGGATCAGCCCCGTTCCCACGGGATTGCGGCGATCGAACAGCGGACGCTTCGCCTTCTCGACCTCCGCGCCACCGAACGCCCGCTCGTAGACGATCGGCAGCGAGGTAAACGCCGCCGGCGACGTACGGCGCGAGCGAAGCCCGAAGCCGTGCCGCCAGCTCCGATCACCGACGATGTCGAGTCGCTTGTGCACCGTGCCGACCCGAACTTCGACCGAGAAGCGGCGCGCGGGTCTGCCCCGAGGCGCGTGCGCGCTTCCGACGACGACGACGTCCGCGCGCGGCTTCAGCAGCGCGAACTCGCTCTCGTACTTGATGCTCGTGGTCGCCGGATCGCCGTAGTGTTGATCGGCGTAGAAGAACGGCACCTGCTCCTCTGCGGCGGCAGGGGTCTCGCCGGGACGAACGCGGAACGTTCCCTTCACCACGACGAGATACCAGTCCTCGCCGTGCTTGTCCGTCGAGCTGATGATCTCGGCCGGAAAGGGAGACAGGTTGACGATGTTCACGACGGATTCCCCGAAGGTCGCGGCTCAGTTGATCTGGACCGAGCCGCCCTGGACCCGATTCACTCCAGCGGAACGACTCACGAGGTGAGAGCCGCGGATCACGATCTTGCCGTCCGCGGTGAGGGTGATGCTTGCCCGGCCCACGCGCAGCGCGATCTCCTTCTTCGCGCCGATCTCCAGTCGCTCTCCGTCGACGTCCACCTGGACGGCTTGGCGCGCGCCGGAAACGAACGTGGAGGTCAGTGGACCGAGGACGATCGGGCGCGTCGGATCTCCGCCCTCGAAGACGAGAGCGACTGCCGTTCCGACCCGACCAGCGTCGATCGGCACGATCGAGCGCGCAGTCACGGGCGCGCCCGCCGGACAACCATCGAACTCGACGCGCAGCTCGCTCGCTGCGCCCGGCTCGCTGAGTCGACCGACGACGACTCCCTCCAGCTTCGGGAGAACTCGCGTCTCTTCCTCCAGCTCTCCGAGCTGGATCTCGACTTCGGTATCTCGTGTCTTCATTTCGTGCACCTCAGTTCCCGAGGATCTTCTGACCCTTCAAGACGACGTTTCCGCTGCCCTTCACGTCGATCTGCTTGCCCTGGATCGTGATGTCGCCGTTGCTCTTCATGATGATCTTCGCGCTTCCGACCTCGAGCATGATCTCGTCCGCAGCGCCGATCGCGATCTTCTTTCCGGACTTCAGAATTGCATCTCCCGTGACGTCGTCTGCGAGGTCTCCGCCGACCTTCAGCGCGCGGTTCCCAGTCACCTCGATCGTCTGCTTTCCGCCGACCGACACGCCTTCGTCCGCACCCACCTTCACGTTGTGCTTCGCGCCGACCTCCAGACTCCGATCCGCCCCGACGGAAATGCTCTCCTTGGCGCCCACGTTGACCGTGTGGTTCACGCCGATCGTGGTCGTTTGCCCGCCACCCACCGTCAGGGCGCGCGCCGCGCCGACCGTGACTTCCTGCGCCGCGCCGACGCTGATCGCCTCGTTGATGCCGACCGAATGAGTCCGAGCCAGTGCCACCGTCACCGTCTCCGCGCCACTCACGGTGCGCGTCCGACCTCCAGTCACCGACTGCGTGTAGCCGCCGCCGATCGTCACGCCCTCGTCGCCGCTGATGCTCTTGGTGCGGTTGCCCGTGACGCTCACGGACTCGTTGCCGCCCACCGTGCGCGTGCGGTCCGCGGTCACCGCGATCTTCTGATTCGCGCCGACCGAGACCGACTCGTCGTTCGTCACGGAGCGCGTGCGATCGTGCCCCACGCTCTGTGAGTCGTCGTTCTTGGTCAGCGTCGTGCGGTCTTTCTGCGCCTGGACGTACATGTGCTCGCTGCCGGCCTTGTCCTCGAGGCGGATCTCGTTGAAGCCGCCGCCCCCGGGCGAGCTGCGCGACTTGAGCCCGGTCTGCGTCGAGTTACCGGGCAGGCCGTACGGCGGGGTCTGCTCGCCGTTGTAGACCATGCCGACGACGATCGGCCGATCCGGATCGCCGTCGATGAACTCGACGACGACCTCCTGGCCGATGCGCGGGTGAGCGATGAGTCCCCAGCCCTTGCCCGCGGAGTTCTGGGCGACGCGCACACGGCAAGAGCTGTTCTCGTCGCGCTTGCCCTCGCGATCCCAGTGGAACTGGACGACGACGCGAGCGTGCGGGTCGACGTCGATCTCCTTCCCCGCCGCGCCCACGACGGTCGCCGTCTGCACCCCGTAGACCAGCGGCTTCGGCGTCGAGCGCAGCGGCCGGATCGGGACCTTGTGCGGGCGACACACGAAGGCGTTGTCGTAGCTCGCCCCCTGGGCGCCGGGGCCGATCGAGTCGACGACCGTATGCAGCAGCTGCGTGATCACGTAGGCGTCGTTCGAGTCCTTGCGATGGTGGCCGCGCAGATCGAAGCGGTAACCGGGCGTGAAGGCCGCGCAGCGACTCACTCCGCGCGCCTCGAGCGACGCGCTCTCCTCGGCCTCCATGCGGACCTTCACCCGCGACTCGCCGTGCGAGGGCTCCATGAAGTCGCCGCTGTGCTCGTAGATCTCGAAGCGCTCGTTCCCGGCGATGGCGAGAGAGGTCGGCGTCGTGGTGTGCAGCGAAAGACTCGGCTGCTCGAAGTTGTAGTCGGTATGCGAGAACTTCCCCGGGCGCAGCTCGCGCTCGATCGCCCACTCACTCACGTCGCCGGCGACGCCCTCACCGGACGCCGACGCGTAGATCGCGGTCTCTTGACCCGGACACGGCGGATTGCCTCCGGGCGTGTCGAACAGGACGAGCGTGTGCGACTTCGTGTCGTGCGCGAAGTAGTACGAGATGCCGACGTCCTCGAACAGGCGCGACACGAAGTTGAAGTCACTCTCGCGGTATTGCACGCAGTACTCGCGCGCCGGATACGACTTCTGGAGCTCGAGCTTCACGTCGCTGACGCCGAGCTCGCCGAACAGCTTCTTCGCGATGTCGGGCACGGACAGGTGCTGGAAGATGCGGCAGCCGACGCGGCGCGTGAGCAGCCACAGGGCGGGCACGACTTCCGCGCGATACGCGCTGAAGCGCCCCTGCGACGCCCCGGCCGAGAAGCGCGAGACGATTCCGTTGAAGTGGCGCTGCTTCCGGTTCTGGAGCTCGACCGAGACGGTGACCGACTTCCCGACGATCTGGTCGAAGCCGATGTCGTCGGTCTCCGCGAGCAGGTCGAGCTCGAAGGCGAACAGGCTCGAGACCGCTTCGCGCGCGCGCATGCGCTCGACGAGCAGCGCGTCGTCGCCGAGCGGCGACGTCATGCTGCACATGCGTTCCTTTTGCGTGTAGGCCATGGGAGTCTCCCCGGTTCGGGCTGCTAGCTGACTTGGAAGCGGAACTCTCCGGCGGGGTCGAGATCCACCTCCACGCGCGAGAACGACTCACCGGCCGCCATGCGCGCGAGCACCTCCGCCGAGATCTGCGGCAGGAGCGAGTGGGTCAGTATGCGATCGACGGCGCGCGCGCCGCTCTCGGCCTCGCGGCAGCGCGCGACCACCGCCTCGACGACCGAGTCCGCGCACACGAGCTCCGCGGCGTGATTCGCGCGCACGCGCGCCTGGATCCGGCCGAGCTGGAGGCGCGTGATCTCGCGCATCATCTCCGGCGAGATCGGGTAATACGGAATCACGACCAGCCGCCCGAGCAGCGCGGCCGGGAAGTGCTTGCGCAGCTCGGGGCGAATCGCCTCCGCCAACGCCTCGGCCTCGGGCCTCGTGTCCGGATCCGCCGAAAGACTCGCGATCAGGTCGGAGCCGACGTTCGAGGTCAACAGGATCACCGTGTTCTTGAAGTCGACTTCGCGCCCCTCGCCGTCCTCGAGCACGCCCTTGTCGAAGACCTGGAAGAACAGCTCCATCACGTCGCTGTGCGCCTTCTCGACTTCGTCGAGCAGCACGACGCAGTA
>DATFUE010000388.1:0-3160 GCA_035261165.1 Myxococcota bacterium | reverse complement strand
ACCTTCGTCGAGGCGGACCGCGCGCTGCGCGAAGGGGTCGAGCGCACCGTGCGCTCGGCCGTGCGCGCGGGCGAGATACCTTCCGACGTCGACGCGAAGGCGTTCGCGGTGTTCATCGTGGGACTCTTGCGGGGCGTGGTGCTGCAGTGGCTCCTGGCCCCATCCGACTTCGATCTGGCCGCGGTGCGCCTCGAGATCCGCCGCACGCTCGAGCGCGCATTCGCGAGCGCGAGGTGACCCATGGGTGAAGTGCTCGGTGTCGGCACCACGCACGTTCCCTACCTGATGAGCGCGCCGGAAAACCTGCTGCGCTTTCGCAAGAGCCTGTGCGGGCTCGCGGAGGCACTCGCCGGAAGGAAGTTCGTCGAGCCGCCGGAAGCCCTCGCGGAGATGGGGACGGATCCCGAGTCAGTCGCGCGCGAGCACCACCGGCTGCACTGGCAGGCCTTCGCGGAGCTGCGCGCCCGCATCGACGCCCTGCGCCCCGACGCCATTCTGCTGATCGGCGACGACCAGGCGCAGGCGTTCCTGCCGGGAAATCTGCCGCCCTACGCGATCTACGTGGGCGCCGAGGTGGACGCGACGCCCTTCCACATGACGCGGATGCCGGGCGATGCCGAGTACGTGAAGCGCACCTGGGGCGTGGATCCGACTCACGCCTATCGCTGGCCGTGTCACGCGGCCGCCGCGATCGCGATCCGCGACGGGCTGATCCGGCGCGGCTTCGACATCGCCTCGACGAACGATCTCGCTTCGGCGCACTGGCAGCACGGCCTCCCGCACGCGCACGCGAACACACAGCTGTTTCTGCGCAACGAGGACGGGCGCCATCCGCTGATCCCCCTGTTCGTGAACTGCTACGGCCCCGACCTGGCGATCTTCGACCCCGCTGCGCGCACGGATCCGACGCGGGCGGCGAGTTACCCCGCGGCCCCGAGCTCGCGGCGTCTCTACGGGATGGGCGAGGCGCTGCGCGAGATCGTCGAAGCTTCGCCGTACCGGGTGCTGGTGTGCCCGAGCTCCACCTGGTCGCACACCTGGCTGACCAGCCGCTACGACCGGATGCGCATGGACGTGGAGGGCAACACCGAGATCATGCGCTGGCTCGAGCGCGGCGAGGGCCACCGGCTGCGCGACTACGACAGCCCCGAGCTCGAAGCGAACGGCGACCACGAGCTGCGCAACTGGATCATCGCCGCGGGCGCGATGGGCAGCCGCAAGCTCGAAGTCACCTGGTACCGAGCCTCATGGGTCTCGACCGGCTTTCGCGTGTTCGGGGTCTGGCAGTGACACGGACCTGCGTCGTCGATCTGCACAACCACATCGTCGCGGAGGACGTCGTCGCCTTTCTCGCGAAGGAAGGCGGGCGGCTCGACACGCGCATCGTGGAGCGGCCCGAGGGTCGCTTCGCGCACATCGGGCGCGGAGCCGTCCGGCCGCTGCACGCGCGGATGTGCGACCCGGCGGCGCGCCTTCCCGACATGGATCGCCTCGGCATCGACATCCAGGCGCTCTCGTGCACGCCCTTCGTGCTCTACGCCGATGCCCCCGCGGACGTCGCGCTCGCGGTCGCCCAGGTGAACAATGACTCACTCGCGGCGCTCGCGCGCCGTCACCCGGCGCGCTTCGCGCCGCTTGCCTCCGTGCCGCTTCAAGCTCCGGAGCGCGCCGCGCGGGAGCTCGAGCGCGCGCACGCTCTCGGTCTGCGAGGCGTCGAGATTCCCGCGCATGCGGCGGCGCTCGACCTGGACGACGCGCGCCTCGAGCCGTTCTGGGCCGCCGCCGAGTCACTCGCCATGCCGGTGTGCATCCATCCGTTCGAGGCGTCGCCGCGCGGCGCGCTCGCGCGCTACGCGCTGTCGCCGCTGGTCGGAAACCTGATCGACACCGGCATGGCCGCGACCTTGCTCGTGATGGGCGGCGTGCTCGAGCGGCACCCGGGCCTGCGCATCGTGCTGTATCACGGCGGGGGCACGTTCCTGTCGCTGCTGGCGCGGCTGCAGAAGGGTCACGAGCTGCTCGCCGAGGCGCGCCGCGCCGCACCGAAGCCGCCATCGGCGTATCTGCAACAGTTCTGGGTCGACACCGTCACCTTCGATGCGGGCTGGCTCGGCTATCTGATCGAGAAACTCGGTGCGAGTCAGGTCGTGCTCGGGAGTGACTACCCGCTCCCGCTCGGACCCCCCGACCCGGCGGCGGAGGTTCGCGCGCTGAAGCTCGACCCCGCGAGCGAGGCCGCGATCCTGGGCGGGAACGCCTGTGGGCTGCTCGGCGTCTCGCGCGGCGCGGAGGTGGCGGCGTGAAGCTGGCTGGCCGGGTCGCGATCGTGACGGGCACGAGCCCGAACATCGGCGGCGGGATCGCGGAGTCGCTCGCCGCGGAGGGCGCGCGCGTCGCCTGCGTCGACGTCGACGCGGACAACGCGGAGGACTGTGCCGCGGGCATTCGCAAGCTCGGCGGCGAAGCGCTGGCAGTCACTGCCAGCATCAGCGACGACGCCGCGGTGGCGGCCTTGGCCGCCCGCGTCGCGGGCGAGCTCGGTCCCGTCGACCTGCTCGTGAACAACGCGGCGATCTTCAATCAGAAGGGCGTACTCGACATGCCCTTTGCCGAGTGGTCGGCGCAGCTCGCCGTGATCCTCGACGGCGCGTTCCTGTGCACGCAGGCGATCGCGAAGCAGATGGTCGCGCGCGGCACGGGCGGTGCGATCGTGAACGTGATCTCGACGGCCGGACACCAGGGCCAACCGCGCAACGTCGGCTACTGCACCGCGAAGTCGGGCCTGCTCAACTTCACCCGCTCCGTGGCGATGGAGCTCGCCCCGCACGGAATCCGCGTGAACAGCCTCACGCCGACCGCGACCGACCCGCACGAGGGGATGGATCGGGCGGTGCGCTGGGGCCGGCCGCGGCCGTCGGAGCGGCTCGTGCAGGCATTCGAGTCATTCCGCCGCGGCGTGCCGACGCAGCGGCTGCCTTCGCCCTGCGACTACGGACGCGCCGTCGTCTATCTCGCCTCGGACGACGCGCGGAACGTCACGGGCACCGATCTGCGCGTCGACTCCGGCGCCCTCGGCCGCTACTGGGCCTGGGATCCGTCGAGCGGCGCGTGATGGAGGGAACATGACGACCCTGCGCAGCGGCTGGATCGACGACGACGC
>DATFUE010000387.1:0-3164 GCA_035261165.1 Myxococcota bacterium | reverse complement strand
GCTGGTCTGCTCGCAGATCGCGATCGCGATCGCGGTGATGTTCCCGCCGGCGCTCGTGCTGGGCGCCCTCTTCCCGCTGCTCGCCCGCGCGCAGAGCGAGGTGAGCGGCGCCGCGCCCGCCGTCGGCGACGTGTACTTCGTAAACACGCTCGGCTCGTCCGCGGGCGCGTTCCTCGCCGGCTTCGTGCTCTTGCCGGCGCTCGGGCTGCGCGGCACGGCGGCGCTCGCGATCGCGATCAACCTGGCCGCGGCCACGGCGGTTCTTCTGTGGCGCGGGCACGCGCGTACACCGTTCCGTGTCGCCCTGGCCGCCGCGCCGGCGGCGCTCGCGCTCTTCGTCGCGCTGCATCCGCCGGCGCTCGACACCCGCCCGCTCGCGCTCGGTGGCTACGTGGCCGCGCGCATCTTCGACGAGTCGCCCGACCCGAGCCTGATCGAGGGGATCCCGGCAGAGCGGATCGCCTACTACCACGACGGCATCTCGGCGACGGTTTCCGTCCACCAGATGCGCGGCCAGACGAGCCTGCACCTGAACGGGAAGGCGGACGCCTCTACCGGGCCCGACATGGCGACGCAGGTGCTGCTGGCGCAGGCGGCGCTGCTCTTCGGCAAGCCCGCCCGCGAAGCGCTGGTGGTCGGCTGGGCGTCGGGAGTCACGGTCGGCTCGGCGGCGCGCCATCCGCTGGAACGCCTCGACGCGGTCGAGCTCGAGCCGTCCATGATCGAGGCGTCGCGCTTCTTCGAGTCCGTGAACGGACGTCCGCTCGAAAACCCGCGGGTGCATCTCGTGCTCGACGACGGCCGGCACTACGTCGAGACTTCGCCGCGCAAGTACGACGTGGTCATCTCCGAGCCGTCGAACCCGTGGCTCACCGGGGTCTCGAACCTGTTCACCCGCGAGTATTTCCGCGCGGTGCGCCAGACGCTCGCGCCCGACGGCCGGTTCCTCGCCTGGTTTCCCCTCTATGCGATCGACTTCGAGGCGCTGCGCTCGATCCTCGCGGCGCTGCAAGCCGAGTTCCCGTACGTGTACGCGCTCGTGCTCGACCGCAACAAGCCCGATCTGATGGTGCTCGCGCGCACGCAGCCGCTGACTCCCGAGGACCTCCCGCGCTGGGAGTCACTGTCTCTCGAGGTGCGCTCGGACCTCTACCGCATCGGCACCCACTCCACGGCCGAGCTGTGGAGCCTGTTGCGGCTCATGCCGGAGGACGTCACGACACTGATCGGTGATGGCGCGCGCGAGAACTCCGACGACAACCTGTTCGTGGAGCTGCGCACGCCGTGGCTCTTGTACGCCGAGCACTTCGCGGCCGACGGCGAGGGCCCGACCGACCAGGCTTGGCGTCGGATCGACGCCGTCCTGCTGTCGCGCGGCTCGTTGCTCGAGCCGGCGCTCGCGACGCCGGGCGCGCCGCGCGCCGGCGAGCTCGCGCTCGCCTACCTGAACGCGCGCCACGACGCCACCTCGGCGGCGCGCATCACGCCGCTCGCGGGTGACTCGGGCGAGGTGATCGCCGCGCGCGCGCAGTTCGCGCGCTCCACGGGCGCGCTCGACGACGCCGCGTACGGCGCGGAGCTCGCTCGCGCGCTCGAGCTCGAGCCGCGCTCCTACGACGTGCGCATGCTGCGCGCGCGCTACCGCCTCGCGCTCGGCGACGCCGAGGGCGGGCTCGCGGACGTCGACGCCGCGCTCGCGCTGCGGCCCGGCGACCCGGCGCTCCTGGGTGTGCGCGCGAGCGCCCTCTTGCGTGTCGGCCGCGTCGCCGAAGCGCGCGCCGACCTCGCGCGGGTCGAGGAGACGGAGTACTGGGAGAGCGCGAAGCCACTCTGGTATCTCGCCGCGCTCGCCGCGCTGCAGGCGAACGACCTCCCCGAAGGAACGGCGCGCCTCGAGCGCTACCTCGAGGCGGAGCCCGGGCTCGTGCAGGGGTGGCAAGTGCTCGAACAGGCCTACACACATCAGGGTCGCCCCGACGACGCCGCGCGCGCGCGACGCAACCAGGCGATGGACCTCTACCAGCTCGCGGTCATCGCGGAGAAGCAGGGTGACGTCGCCCGGGCCAAGCAGACGCTGCAGCGCGCGCTCGCGATCACCCCCGACCACGCCCTCGCGAAGGCGGCGCTAGCGCGCTTGGGCGGCTGACTTGCTTTACCCCGCACGCCCCCGCCCCGCATACTGCGGCGCTTGAGCCAACCCGAGAAGCCGCTGTCGCTCGCTACGAAGCTCGTGTACAGCGCGCCGACCTTCGCGGGCGCGGCGATCGCGATCCCACTCTTCATCCACTTGCCGAAGTTCTACTCGGACGTGGTGCTCGTTCCGGTCGGATTCATCGCGCTGGCGATCGCGGTAGCGCGCGCGCTCGACGCGATCGTCGATCCCGCGATCGGCTGGCTGTCCGACCGCACCGAGACCCGGCTCGGCCGGCGCCGCCCCTACATCCTGCTCGGGGCGCCGCTGTGTGCGATCGCGCTGTATTTCATGCTGAGTCCGCCCGCGACGCTCGCTCCCTCGCAAGCCGGGGTCTGGTTCGGCGTGACGTTCGCGCTGTATTTCTTCTTTCATGCGATCTACGAGATTCCGTATCTCGGTCTGGGGGCGGAGCTCACTCCCGACTACCACGAGCGCTCGAGCTTGTTCGGCTGGCGTACTGCGTTCCTGATTCCCGGAACCCTGATCGCTTCGGTGCTGCCCGGGATCCTCGAGCCGAAGCTCGGCCCGCGCGGCTCGATGTCGGCGCTCGGCGCGGCGTTCGCGGTGTCGCTGGTACTGCTGTATTTCCTGCTCGTCGTCGGCGTGCGGGAGAAACGGCGCCTGGTGAAACATACGCCGAGCGCGCTGGTGCCCGGGGTGCGCGTCGCGCTGCGCAATCGGCCGTTCATGATCTTGCTCGTGACGTTCGTCATCGCGAGTCTCCCGGCCGCCATTCCGGCCCTGCTGATCCCGTTCTACACCGACTACGTGATCGACCCCGCGAACACGCAGAAGACACTCTCGATGTTTCTCGGCCTGTACTTCTTGTCGAGCTTTGTCTGCGTGCCCCTCTGGGTGGCGGCGGCCAAGCGCTTCGGGAAGCTGCCGACCTGGCTGGCGTCGTTCGGCATCGGGATCAGCGCGGGGATCGGCCTGTTTTTCGCGGGCAAGGGCGACGTCGGTTGGGTGG
>DATFUE010000386.1:0-2805 GCA_035261165.1 Myxococcota bacterium | reverse complement strand
TGATCGCCCAGCGCGCTCGAGCCTTTGAACTCCGGCGCCGTCTCGCGCAGGTGCGCGAAGACCGCCTTGAGGAACGACTTGCTCGTCTCGCCGACCCGTTTGCCTTCGCCGTCCACGAGCGAGTTGATGTCGAGCTTGTTGGCCGCGTCGTGGATGCGCACGCGCAACAGGGCGCCGCCGGGGAGCTCGATCTCCTGGTGCGAGAGCAGCGCCCACGCGTCCAGGTCCGACTCGACCGTGCGCGTGATGTCGGTGCCTTCGGTCAGGTCGTCCACGAGCGCGCGCTCCGCGAGTCCGACCCCCGAGCGCGCGAGCAGGTCGGCGCGCGTGTGCTGCGCGGCCTGCCGCGAGGCGAGCACTTCGATCAGCGACGTCTTGCTCATCGCGTACGCCGTGGAGATCGCGACCACGACCAATACCAGGACGAGCAGGAGGACGACGCCCTCCTCGCCTTCGCGATCGCTCGCGGGAGTCACTTGCACTCGCTCGCGTCGAAGCCGGGGATCCCGCCCATCAACACCTTCAGGCGCTGCAGGCTGGGGGAGGGCTGCTCGGGGTTCCAGCACGTGTCCTGGACCTGCGCCTGGGCGTCGTGGATCGCCGAAGCGAGCGACTCACTCGCCTGCGAGATCTGCTGCGCGAACGTGTCGACGCACTGCTGCACCGTCATCCCCTCGCCACACTCCGCCGCCGCCTGTGCGCCCTCCGGCGAGAGCTTGAACGGGCGCACCGGCAGATCGATGGTGCGCGAGAACTCCGGGCCCGCCACCGGCTGGCCCGCCGCGTCCGTCTCCCAGAGGGAGACCGTGACGACGAGCGCGGCGGGCAGCTGGTCGAGTCTCTCGACGCTGGTCGAGTCCCAGGACTCGCTCGTCTGCTGATCCTCACCGGTGTAGCGCGCCAGAAACAGCGCCACGTTGTCGACCACCACGTCCGGAGACTCCCAGACGACGTCCTTGGCGAGCTGCGGAGGCAGCGGCTCGGCCTGGCGGAGCAGTACGAGGCCGGGGCCCGACTGCGACGGCACCGCGCCGTACGTGACGATCTCGAGCCCCACCGGCGGCGAGGCGGGCGCGCGCAGCGGAGTACGAGTCACGAAGCGGACCGTGTCGCCCTCCGACTCGGCGTAGGCCCTCATCTCCGCGGAGAAGAAGTATGGGTGGAGCAGCGGATCGGCGCCTTCCGCGCGCTGCACCAGCACGCTGCCCACGAGCTCGCGCTCCAGGCGGTCGAGCACGATGCGCGCGGCGCGGTCGCGACTGGGCGAGCTGCCGACGCGCGAGTACGCGTGCTCGATGCCCTGATACGCCTGGAACGCGAAGGTCAGGACCATCGCCATGATGAAGACGGCGACCAGGATCTCGAGCAGCGTGAAGCCGGCGCGCGAGTGACTCATCGGCCCCGGCCGTTGCGCGGGTTGCTGCTCGGCCCCTGGGGCTGTTGTGTGCCTGTCTTGGCCGCCGCGCCCGGCGTACCCCCCGCGTTCTGCTGCTGCTGGAGCTCTTGCAGCCGCGCGGGGTCCGGGGGCGCGGTGAGCAACACGACGAACGGATCGAAGGCCTCCGGGGCGTCTCCGGGCGCGTACACGCGCACCTGCACCAGCCGCAACGGCGCGTCTTCTCCGGGCTTCGTCGGGCGGCGTGGCTCGTTGGAGGCGGAGAACAGCGGCGAGGGCGATATCTCGCCCTTGTAGTCCGGCGGCAGCGGCAGCGTCTGCGGCGCGACGCTGATCTGCCAGCGCATGTCCTGGTCGGGCTCGTCGAAGCTGCCTTCCTTGACGCCGTCTTCGAGCTTCTCACCGCTCTCGAGCAGAATTTTCAGCTCTCGCACTTTATCGGCCGCGAGTTGCGAGGCGCGCGCGCCCGCGCGGGCGCGGGAGAGATCGGCGAGGTTTCGGGTCACGGACTCGAGCAGCAGCCCGAAGACGAGGCTCACGATCAGCACCGCGATCAGCACCTCGATCAAGGTGAAGCCGGCGCGTTCCGTCGGTCGCACAGGCACCCTACCCATGCTCTTCCGATGATCGCATGGGCACCCTACCCATGCTCTTCCGTTGATCGCATGGGCACCCTACCCATGCTCTTCCGAGTCACTTCGCATCTTCGGGCTCCTCGATGCGGATCTCACCGGAGAAGGCCACGAGCCGGATGCGCAGGTCGTAGCCGGCGTCGTCGCGCAGCCAGATCTCCGCGGGGTCGCTGCCGCCGTCGATCGAGAAGCCGATCGCGACCGCGCCCTCCTTGCGCACCCCGTCGCCGATCCGGACCTCGCGAATCGCCACGTCCTTGGCGTCGTCGAGCGGGCGCCACTCACCGAGCATCGAGTCGACTGGCACGAACGGGTGCGCGTCGATCGGCGGCGCGAGGCTCAGGCCCTCGGCGTGATCCGGGAGGCTTTCGTCGGGGTCGGGGGCCGGCGGCACCTCCATCTCGACCCGGAACACCTGGTGATCGAGATCGACGACGAAGCGCTGCACGCGCCCGGTCGTGACCGCGCGCTGCGAGACGTACTCGAGCTCGGCCGCGAGCGTGCGCCCCGAGTTGCGGATGTGTACGCCGAAGCCGCCGCCGATCGTGGTCGTGAACACACCCGTGATCAGCACGATCAGGAAGATCACGATCAGCAGCTCGAGCAGCGTGAACCCGTCGCGTTCCGAGGGTCGCATGGGCACCCTACCCATGCTCCTGGCGAGTCACTCGCTCACCGCTCGGAGCTCATTTCCCAGTTGCCGATGTCGGCGTTCTCGCCGTCGCCGCCGGCCTGGCCGTCGCCGCCGTAGGAGTAGAGATCGAAGCTCTGGGCGTT
>DATFUE010000385.1:0-2396 GCA_035261165.1 Myxococcota bacterium | reverse complement strand
CCCGGCAGGCCGACCGCTTCGAGCACCACGATCATCGTGACCATGCCCGCCGACGGAATTCCCGGCGCGCCGATCGCGGTCGCGATCGCGACGATGAACACGACGATCTGGCCGCCCAGGCCCAGGTCGATGCCGTACAGCGACGCCACGAAGATCGCCGCGATCGCCTCGTAGAGCGCCGTCCCGTCGCTGTTCACCGTCGCGCCCAGGGGCAGCACGAAGCCCGCGATGCGGCGCGGCACGCCCAGGTTCTCCTCTACACAGCGCTGTGTCACCGGCAGGCTCGCCGCGCTCGAGCTCGTGGTGAACGCGACGACGAGCGCCTCGCGCAGGCCGCCGAGCAGCTCGCGCGGGCCCATGCCCGAGAGCAGCCAGCACATCGCCGGCAGGGTCACGAGCGCGTGGAAGCTCGTCGCGCCGATCACGACCGCCGAGAACGCGGCGAGGTTGTCCACGATCACGCGGAAGCCGACCGTCGCGACCAGGTTCCCGATCAGCGCGAAGATGCCGACCGGGGCGAGCCGCACGAACCAGCCGATGATCTTCATCACCGCCGTGGCCGCGCCGCCCAGCCACTCGACCACGGGGCGCGCCGTCTCACCCACCTGGAGCAGCGCGATCCCGAACAGGATCGCGAACACGACGATCGGCAGGATCCGCCCCTCGGCGAGCGCCGAAACCGGGTTCTGCGTCACTTCGCTGGCGGTGGAGAACAGGAACTCTCCGAGGCCCGGGGGGCCGTGCGCTTCGGAGGTCTGCGCGCCCACGGACTGCTGGAAGAACGCGCTCTTGGCGAGGTCGCTGCCGACTCCCGGCTGAACCAGATTCACGAGCACGAGACCCGTAAGCACGGCCAGCACCATCGTAACGAGGTACAAGAGGACGGTGCGCGAGCCGAGTCTCCCGAGCTCGCGCGCCCCTTCCATGCTTGCGACTCCATGCGAAATCAAGAGCAGGATCATGGGTGCGATGAGCATCTTGAGCAGCCCGATGAAGAGCTTCCCGACGTTCTTCATCGCGTCGGCGGTCTCTGGCGCGAGCGCGCCGGTCGCGACCGCGCGGCCGAACGCGATCCCGAGGGCGGTTCCCAGAAGGATCTGCCAGTTCAGCGACAGGCGCGTCGACAGACAGAAGATCAGGAACGCCGTCGCGAACGCGGTCCAGGCGAGCTCGGGGCGAGCTGCGGCGAGCGCCGCGGCGGACACCGCGAGGGCGGCCGCGATTCCGATCCCCGCCTTCAGCCCCGGCAAAGCGGGCGCAGTATACCGCCCCGATGAAATACACTGGGCCGATGGACGCGCAGCGCTTCCGCAAGCTGGCCGACGAGCTCGCCGAGCGCGATCCCACTTTGACGGCGCGACTGCGCGGGGCGCGCGAGGCCGCGCGCGTGCTGCGCGACGCGGCCTTCGAAGCGGTCGAGGCATTCCGACAGCGCGCCGCGGAGCTCGGCGCGGGCTATCTCGGAAACATCGAGGTCTCGGGCGTGGAGCCCGACGAGAAGCACGTCGACGCCGTCCAGTTCCGCATCACGCGCGGCCGCCTCGAGGTGATCTGCGTTGCGGTCGCGCGCGGCGAGGGCAAGATGCGGGTCGTCGGTCCGTTCAAGCGCGGCAAGGAAGAGGGGCCCTGCGCCGAGGCACCGCTGCGCGGCGCCGAGATCGAGACCTTGCTCGAGGAGCGGCTCGCCGCGCTCGTGCGCGAGGCGACGGGCGTTTGAGGGAGCGAATCTTGGTCCGCGTCGGCAGCCGGAACGCGGCGAAGCTGGAAGCGGTTCGGCGCGGGCTCGCGCCGTTCTTCGCCGGCGTCGACGTCCTGGGCGGAGAGGCGCCGAGCGGGGTCGACGCGCAGCCGCTCGGCTTCGCGGAGATCGTGGCCGGGGCGCGCAATCGCGCGCGCGTGAGTCACTCGAGCGGCGGCTGCGATCTCGCGGCAGGCATCGAGGACGGCTTGATCGAGCTGCCCGAGGTGCCGACGGGCTGGGTGAACGTCGGCTGCTGCGTGCTCTTCGACGGCGCGCGCGAGGGGTTCGGTTTCAGCGCCGGCTTCGAGTACCCGCCGGACTGCGTCGCCGCGGCGACCCGCTCGCCGCGTACACCGATCGGTGACGCCTTCGAACGGCGCTTCGCACCGCGCGCCGGAACGCGCGACCCGGGCGCCGGCGCCGGCAACATCGGCCGACTCAGCGAGGGCGCGCTCACGCGCGCGGACTACGGTGCGCAGGCGGTGACGTGCGCGTGGCTGCGCTTCATGCACGGTGACCTCTACGCGGGAGTTCCGGCATGAGTCTCACACGCGAAGATCCGCGCCTCGCGCGCCCGGCCGAGAACGTCGAACAGCTCGTCGAGTATTTCCGCGGCGGCGAGACGCCGCGTGCCGATTGGCGCGTGGGCACCGAG
>DATFUE010000384.1:0-7427 GCA_035261165.1 Myxococcota bacterium | reverse complement strand
TCGCAGCGACGGCACGGTTTTCACGCACCTGCACCCCGCGGGCTCGATCTCGATGGCCGCCGCCGAGATGCTGGCGCGGCGCGAGGGCACGGCGTCGCCCATGCCGCTGGCCAGCTCCGCGACCGCGCACGAAGTCGAGTTCCCCTACGCGTTCCCGCGCGCCGGCGAATACCGGGTGTGGGTTCAAGTGCGCAGCGGCGGGCGGGTCCTGACCGGTGTGTTCGACGTGGCGGTGCGCGAAAGCGGCTGACGAGAAAACCGCGCGCGCGCCTCGCGCCGTATCGTCTCCCCGGGATGGGATCGTCGCAGGGCACGCTTCTGCTCTTGTTCGCGCTGGCTCTCGGCGCTTGCGCGCAGCCGAGCGACGAGCGAACCGACGCCCCGGGTCGCGACGTCGCATACGTCGGCGACGCCCTTTGCAAGAGCTGCCACAGCGTCGAGGCCTCGCACTGGGACCGCACGGTGCACGCGCGCGCGTTCGGCGCGAACCCGCGCACCGAGCTCGAGCAGCACACCTGCGAGAGCTGTCACGGGCCGGGCGGGAAACACGTGGGCGAGCCGACCTCGGCGACGATCGTCGCCTTCACCCGCGACTCGTCCTACGCGCCCGAGGTGATGAACTCGATGTGCCAGCAGTGCCACCGCGGTGGCGCGCTCATGTACTGGATCGGCTCGACGCACGAGCTGCGCGGGCTGGCGTGCAGCGATTGCCACAACCCGATGGCGCAGAGCTCCGCCGAGTCACTCTTGCGCAAGGAGAACGCGAACCAGACCTGCTTCACCTGTCACCCGCAGCAGCGCGCCGACTTCGCGAAGCGCTCGCACATGCCCCTGCTCGAGGGGAAGATCAGCTGCACCGACTGTCACAACCCGCACGGCTCGACCACGAACCCGCTGCTGAAGGCCGACGACGTGAACCAGCTGTGCACCAGCTGTCACGCCGAGAAGCGCGGGCCCTTCATCTGGGAGCACGCGCCCGTGCGCGAGAGCTGTCTCAACTGCCACAAGCCGCACGGCTCGAATCACGAGAAGCTGCTCGTCACTGCGCTTCCGCTCCTGTGTCAGGAGTGTCACTCGCCGATCGACAACCCGAACTTCGGGCACCCCGCGGGACTCCTGACGGCGCAGAACATGGCGACCGGCGGCGCGCCCGACGATCGCCTGATGAACCGCGGCTGTCTCAACTGTCACTCGCAGATCCACGGGTCGAATCACCCGTCGGGTCCGAAGTTCCACCGGTAGGCGGCGAGTGCGGCGGCTCGACTTCGCGATCGCCCTCGCCGCCGCGCTCGCGGCGCTGCCCGCCTTCGCCGATCCTCCGCGCGACTCGCTCCACCCGGGAGACGCGGAGGTCTGGCAGGTCCCCGATCCCCGGGGCATGTCGCTCCTGCTCGACACACGAAAACGCAGCCCGAGCGGCATCCTGTACGCGTATCCGCCCGCGCTCTACGACCTCTCGGACCTCGGCGGCGGCTGGCTCACCCGCGGCGCGCTCGAGAGCGGCTATACGCTGGTCGGCGGCGACGAACGAGAGACGCGCTTCACGAAGTACGTCGAGCGCAAAGACGGGTTCCTCGTCAGCGGGCTGGACTTCGAGCTGTGGAAGCCCGAGACCGGCGACTACGCGATGCTGCGCGCCGGCAGCCTCGGCCGGCACGACCAGTTCTACGACCTCGAGGCCAGTCGCGCCGGCTGGCTGCGCTTCCGCGGCTCGTTCAGCGGCGTGCCACACAAGTATGGAACGGACGACGTCGTGCTCTGGAACGGCGGCGGAAGTGACTCGCTCACGCTTCCCCCGGGGCTCTCGCCCGCGGGGAATACCCAGAGCGCACTCGAGGCCGCGCTCGCCTCTCGCGCGCTCGGCACGGTCGAGGTGCAGCGCGACCGCACGCAGCTGGCGCTGCGCTTGCGCGCGTTGCCGAACCTCTCGCTCGTGGCGCAGTACGGCCTGGACGACCGCAAGGGCGCGATCCCCAGCGCGGTCGGCTTCGCGTATCCGGACTTCAGCAGCTCGATCGGGGGAGCGCTCGAAGTGCCTGCCCCCGTCGACGACCGGACGCACAGCGCGCGCGCGAGCCTCGAGTGGAGCAGTGACCTCGTGCAATTCAACCTCGGGTACAACGCCTCGCTCTACCGCAACCAAGAGAACTCGCTCACGATCGCACAGCCCTTCGAGTCGTTCGGACCCACGCCCATCACGCAGGCGCGCCTGGGCCTCGCGCCGGACAACGACTGGCACAACGTGCGCGCCGACGTCGCGGTGAACATGCCGATGCGCTCGCGACTCACGACCGGCATCTCCTGGTCGCGCAGCACGCAGAACCAGGATCTGCTGCCCCCCACGATCCAAAGCGGGACGATCGGCACGACCGACCTGGCGAGCTGGAACAGCGCCGCCGCGCTCTCGAGCAAGAGCGCCCACGCGCGCGTCGATCAGGTGCTCGTCGACATCGACCTCTCCGTGAACCCGTGGCGGCCGCTGCGCCTGCGCGGCGGTTACCGGTTCTCCAACCAAGACACGAAGACGAACTATCTCGCCTTCAATCCGCAGACCCACCAATTCGGCTACATCGCCGAGGACGGCGGATTCGGGGCCACCTTCGGCCCTTCCTATCTCGGCTTCTACGACCCCACCGTTCCGGGCAGCAACTGGCGCACGCGCAACGCCCCGTACGGTGAGTCGCACACCACGCTCGACGCGGGCGCGACATACACGGCGCCCTGGAAGAGCTCGCTCGATCTGCTGCTCGAGCAAGAGGACGTCGACCGCGACGTCTCGGAGCGGCCCGAGACGCGCGAGCGGCGCGTGACGGTGTCGCTCAACTCGCGTGCGCTGTCGTTCGCGACCGCGCGCCTCTCGTACAAGTACGTCGGTCGCGACGGCGGCGCGATCGACTACGGAGTCTACAAGCAGTACACGAGCGAGAGCCTCCCCGGTTACATCCCGGCGTTCCCCGACGGCGACGGCGCGCACAATCTGAACCAGCTCGTCCGGCCCTCGCTCGCGGATCTCGACGGGCAGCGCTGGAACGCGCGGCTCGTGTTCCCTCTCGGCGAGCGCTCGGATCTCTCGCTCGCCGCGAGCCTGCGCGACGACAACTACGGCCCGGGATACGGACTCACCAGCGACCGGACCAGCGGGGTCGAGGCGGACTGGACCGTGCAGGCCTCGCCCGCATTCTCTGGAGACCTGTTCGTCTCACTCGAGCGCCACAACCGCGACATGCAGAACATCCGCGGCCAGGCGACCTCCGCGAACGGCGACGCCGGTGGCCCGAACTACAAGTTCTCGAATCAGTGGGGGGTGCGCGCGCGCGGCGACGCGGTCGGCTGGGGCGCGGGCCTCTCCGCGCAGCCGCTGCACTGGCTCCAGCTCGAGACGCGCTACACGTTTCTCGTCACCCGCGACAGAGAGCACCTCTCGTTCGCGTCGCTGAGCTCTCTGGCGAACCCCGACTTCGCGAGCCCGGTCCCCGGCACTCTGCCGGAGCTGCGCAGTCGCGACAGTGCCGTGGAGACCAGCTTGCGCGTGGCGCTGCGCAAGTCGACCGCGCTGCGCTTCTACTACCGCTACGAGCGCTCCGACGTAGACGACTTCCACCAGACCGGCCTGCCGACCCTGCTCGGCCGGCGCATCTATTTCGGACACAAGGATTTGGGTTACCAGGCGAGCTTTTACGGGCTCGCGTTGCAGGTCTCTTTCGGCGCGGGCTGGTGAGAATCTGCCCCACGAGTAGCGACGTAGGTGATATGTTCGGGACTTCGGGAGGGGAAACCGATGAAGCATCGCATCAGCTGCGCGCGCATCTCTGTCGCTTGGCTCTTCGTCCTCGGCTCGGCTCTGCTGCCACGCCCGGCGGTCGCGAATTTCCACATCATGGAGATCGAGCAGGTCATCGGCGGAGTCAGCGGAGATACATCGGCCCAGGCCGTGCAGCTCAAGATGCGTGCCGACGGCCAGAACGTCCTCGCGGGGCAGGCCCTGCTCATCGTGCGCGACGCGGCCGGCAACAACCCGGTGACTCTCTCGACCTTCCCAGCCCCGAATCCGACGGCCGGTCCCTGCAGAGAGATTCTGCTCGTGACCCCGGCCATGGCCTCTAAGACCTCGCCCGCGGTGACGGGCGCCTACACGATGACTCCGATCCCGGCCGCCTATCTCGCGGCCGGCTCGCTCACGTTCGAGGGCTTCGGATCCGCGTATTGGCGGGTGAGCTGGGGCGGAGCGGGGTACACGGGTCCGCAGACCGTGGTGGCGGGCATCAACGACTCGGACGGAGTCACGAGCCCGGCCTTCGCGGGCGCGCTCCCCTCGACGAGTGCCAAGGCGCTGGCCTTCACGCCCGCGTGTCCGGCGCTCAGCACCACCAACGCCGCGGACTACGCGCCGACAGCGGGCGCTGCGGTGCTGAAGAACAACGCTCTGGCGACGTTCACGGTGGTCGCGGGGCCCGCGGTTCAGGCGCTGCCCGACATCGCGAGGTTCCTGCTGGTCGCAACCCTTGGGCTCGGAGTCGTGACCTTCGCGTTCAAGCGCCGCAGCCGCGCCTAGTCGAAGCTCACTTCGCTCGCGGGTAGGGCCGCTGGTAGAGGGGCCCGGCCAGGTGGAGTGTCTCGACGACGAGCTCGCCGACGGCGTCGACGGAGAGCGCGAGCTCCGCGGGTGAGGCGCCGACGCGCGCCAGGACGCGGCTGATGCGCGTGCCGAAGTCACTCGGCGCCTGCGGGAAGCTCGCGATCTCGGCCAGCGCGGTCTTGTCCGAGAGCAGGTAGCGCCGGTTCAGCGCGAACAGCACCAGCACGAGCTGGTGCGCCACGCGCCCGATGCAGCCGGCCGTGCCGAGCACGTCGCTGCGCTTCGCGAACTTCGCCGCGGTCTCGAGCGTGAACTCCGAGGCCCACAGGTAGGCCTGAACGAGCGCGCGCCGCAGCGGCTCGGGGTAGGTCGCGACCTGGCGCTTCAGCGCCGCCACGACGCCCGAGGGATCGACCAGGGGGATGCAGATCGCGAGGTCGCCGAGGTACGTCGCGCTGAGGTAGCCGAACGGCGGCAGCTGGCCGTAGTGCAGCTCGAACTTCCCCGCTTGCGCGTCCGCGATCACGCGCTCCAGGTGCTCGAGACTGCGGTATATGAAGTCGACGCGCTGGCCGCGCACGCTGAGCCAGGCCCCGCCGTTCAGCCACGGGCCCCAGACCCAGAAGTCCGTCACGACCGGGTCGGGCGAGTCGTTCACCTCCGCCGCGAGCGCCCGCACCCGCTCGATCGCGAACGGCGCCGCCTCGCGATACAGGACGCCGAGGTCGAGGTCCGAGTCCGGCGTCGCGAAGCCGCGCGCGAACGAGCCACCGAGCACCACGGCCGCGACGCCCGGCACTTCGCCGAGGCGCCGCGCGAGTGAGTCGACGAGCGCGCGCTGCTCCGTGGATAGCTCGGTCATGGGGCCGACCAGTTAGATCAGCGCGCGGGCGCGCGCCACTTGTCGTAGCGCGGCGGCCAATTGTCCGGCTCGCCGCGCTTCTTGTAGGTCGCCAGCAGCGCGGTCTCGATCTGGAGCTCGAACAGCCTCTCGATGCCGTCGGATCCGCCGCCGGTCGCGCGGTACGCGGCGCGCACGGAGCGTTCGAGCGCGGGATCAGTGCGTTGCGCGGCGCGGCCGGCGAGGTAGAACTCGTCGTCGCGGTCCGGCGCCGGAAACGAGTGCAGCGCATAGCGGCCGTCGCGCGCGAGGTCGCGTTGCTTCGGCGACGGGCCGATCAAGCCGTAGAGCCCGCCGTCACAGACGATCGGGCAGAACGGATGCACGCGCGGGCCGCCGTCGGCGCGCAGCGTCGCGAGATAGCCGAGCGGCACCCCGAATTGATAGAGGAGCGCCCGCCCGCGCACGGCCAGCTCGGGTGCCGCAGCCTCGAACGCGGCCCAGCGCGCGGCGCTCATCACTCGCGCTCCGGGGCAAAGGCGCCGTCGCGCAGCACGGGCGCCACCGCGCTCGCGTCTAGCTCGGCGGCGAGCTCCACGTCGCGCGCGAAGCCGCGTTCCGCGAGCTCCAGCCCCGAGGCGCACTCGCGCAGCACCTGGGCGAGGTTCGGAGCCGCGCTCTCGTACGCCGCGCGCGCCAGCGCCGCTTCGGGCGACACGCTTCCGTGTAGCCGAGCGATGATCGCACCCGCGCCGATCAGATCCTCGGCCGCGGGGCGCAGGGTTTCGTCGTCCTTCCAGCGCTCGCCCGCGGCGATCACCGCCACGGGCCCGCCCCGCGCGTGCAGCCCCGCCGCCACCGCCGACGCGTTGCGCAGCGAGCCCGCGAACACCTCCCCCGACTCCGCCGAGAGAAATGCGAGCTGCGAGCCGTTTGGCGAGGGAAGCACGAGCTGCGTCCCCGCGGGAATGGCCGCGAGCGACGCGGGCGAGAGCGAGTAGCCCTCCGAGTTCCACCGCGACCCGGCGACCAGCGCGCCGCGCGACGCCGCGAACTCCGCAACGCGCTCGTCCTTCCAGAGGTAAGGGAGTACCGTCGCGCCGCGCGCGCACGCCAGCGCCACGCAGGTGCTGAACGAGAGCACGTCGACGATCACGAACAGCTTCACGTGGGGGGCCAGCGCGCGAAGCCCGCGCTCACCCCACTCGAAGCGGACGTCGTAGCGCGCCTGACTCGTGAAGCTCGCCATCCTCCGGCTCTTCGCTCAGTCCAGGGGAACGCCGCGCGCGCAGAGCGGGCACTCCACCGGCTCCCAGAGCGCATTCGGAAATTCCGCGAGTGTCTCGAGCGCCAGGTTCGCGCCCGCCGCGAGCTCCGCCGCCCGCTTCCCCAGTACGGCGAGCGCGCCCAGGGCGACCGGCCGCGCCCCGCAGCTCGCTAGGTCCGCGAGCGTCGCCCGCACCGCGGAGCCGGCGTTGATGACGTCGTTGACGACCGCGACCCGCTTGCCCGCGAGCTCCGGGCGCAGCGCGCGCGGGATCCGGTACCGCGCAGGGAACAAGGAGTCACTGGCCCGCTCTGCGAGCAGCTCTGCGTAGGTGAACGGCACGCCGAGCTCGGCCGCGGCGAAGAGCGCGACGAACGCGCCTTCGACCAGCGGCCCGCAGACCGCCTCGATGCGCCGCGGCGCCAGGCGCCGGGCGAGCTCGACGGCAAGCCGCCGCACGGGCTCCGGCCGCAGACACAGCTTCTCGAGCTCGAGCCAGAGGTCGCCGTGGTGCCCCGACTCGAGGCGGAAGTGACCCTCGCGCCGAGCCAACAGGCGCGCGACCTGGCCGTCTATGGAGAGTGACTCGAACATCACTCGCTCCCGGGCCCGCCGGAACGGCGCCGAAAGCCGATCGACAGGAGGAGCGGCAAGCCGAGAAGCTGCCAGGTGTAGCTCGAGACATCCGAGGCGAGGCGGTAGATCGGGTTCGCGCCGAAGTACGCCCGCGCCTCGTCGTCGCC
>DATFUE010000383.1:0-5310 GCA_035261165.1 Myxococcota bacterium | reverse complement strand
ACCGCTCTCGATGCGAATGCGCTCGAGCGCGCGCAGCGCCTGGAGATTCTCCGGCTCGAGCTGCAGCAGGTCCTGGAAAGAAGCGGCGGAGCGCTTCAGGAAGCCTCCCGCGCGGAAGTCCAGCGCGAGGCCGAGGAGCGCCTCGCGGCGCAGCTCCTCGGCGATGTCCGGACGGAGCAGCAGGTTCTGGTGAATCTGGATCGCGCGGCCGATGTCCCCGCGCAGCCGGTAGAGGTTCGCGAGCGCGAGATACACGTCCGACGACGACGAATCGACGCGCGCCGCTTCCGCCAGCTGCGCCTCCGCCGCGGACAGATCGCCGGCCAGCACCAGGTGCAGCGCGCTGCGAAGCTGCGCCGTCGGCGAGCGATCGGGGCCGGTCTTCGTCGCCCGCCGACGCCGCAGCCAGTCGCGCAAGCTAGACCTTCTGCGCGCTCGACGAGCTCGCGGCGTCGCTCGCGATCGGCAGCGTGCGCAGCCCGTGCACCTCCTGCTCGAGCTCGCCGATGCGCTTGCGATCGCGGCGCGCGCTGATCTTGAGTCGCGCCAGCGGCCACGAGCAAGCCGCGAGCGTCAGGCTTGCGCCCAGCAGGAGCGAGCTCAGCAACGCGACCCAGAGGCGCGTGTCCCTGAACTCCTTGCCGAGCACATAGACCGAGACCTCCTGCTGATTCGCGGACACGAAGTAGCCGACGCCGAGCGCGAACAGAATCAGCGCGCCGATCGAGACCCAGGTCCTCATCGCGACCCGAGCCCGGCAAAACCGGGCAGCAGCTCGTCGAAGCTGCGCTCGATGTGGGTCGGAATCACGCGCGTCTCCCCGACGGTCGTCATGAAGTTCACGTCGCCTCTCCAGCGCGGCACGAGGTGGAAGTGGACGTGATCGGCGAAGCCTGCGCCGGCCGCGGCGCCCAGGTTCGCGCCCACGTTCAGGCCGTCGCAATTGTAAGTCGTTTCGAGGATCCGCGCGGAGCGCGCCAACAGCGACATCAGCTCCGCCTGGATGGCGGCGTCGAGCTCGTCGATGCGAGCACGGTGAGCGAATGGGGCGACCATCAGGTGACCCGGCGAGTACGGGTAGCGATTCAGCAGCACGAACACGCCGTTTCCGCGGTGCAGGATCAGGCGTTTGCGGTCCGCGACCGGCTCGTCGGGCTCGCAGAAGATGCAGCGCTGCGCCCCGCGCGCCGCCTCGATGTACTCGATGCGCCACGGCGCCCAGAGCGGCCGACGCTCGTCGGTGTCGGCTGCGCTCACGTCGGACCCGCCTTCAGGTGCGAGGGACCGCGCCGGCGCTGGGTCGCGCGCCGGCTCCCCCGACCTCCTGCTTCCGCTTCGCCTCGATCCGCTCTTTCAGCTCTTTGCCGACCTTGAAGAACGGCGTGCGCTTCGCGGGGATCTTCACTTCCTCGCCCGTCTTCGGGTTCCGGCCTTCGCGCGCTTCGCGCACTTTGACCTGGAAGCTCCCGAAGCCGCGAATCTCGATGCGGTCACCCTTGCGCAGTGACTCGGTCATGCAGTCGAAGATCGTGTTGACGACGGTCTCTGTGTCCTTTTTCGAGATGTGCGGAACTTTGACCGCAACGCGCTCGATCAGGTCACTCTTGGTCATTCCGGAGAGGTCCCCCACCCGCGTGTCTCCGTACCTTAGTGGTTTGCGCTCAAGTGTCCTCGCCGCTCGTGCCGCTGGAGCCGCCTCCGCGCAGCTTCGAGAGGGCGTCGGACGAGAACAGGTCGCCGAGCGTCGCTTTCTGCGTGCCCGACTGGGCGGCGACGCGCTTGATCGCGGCGCGCTCCTCGCGCTCGGCGATCGCGCGCATCGAGAGGGCGATCTTCTGCTCCGCGGCGTCGACGCGGACCACCAGGGCTTCCACCTCGTCGCCGACTTTGCACACGTCGGCGAGGTTCTCGACGTTGCGGCCGACCTCGGACGCGTACACCAGGCCCTCGATGCCCTCTTCGACTTCCACGAAGACGCCGAAGTCCGCGATGCTCGTGACCTTGCCCTTGATCTTGGAGCCGACCGGATACTTGCGCGGCACCTCGTCCCAGGGATTCGGCGTGAGCTGCTTCAGGCCGAGGGAGAACTTCTCGCTCTCGGTGTCGACCTTCAGCACCATCGCCTCGAGCTCGTCGCCCTTCTTGAACAGCTCCTTGGGGTCGCGGATCTTCTGCGTCCAGGAGATGTCGGAGACGTGGATCAGACCGTCGATCCCGTCCTCGATGCCGACGAAGACACCGAAGTTGGTGACGTTGCGCACGACGCCGCGCACCTTCGTGCCCATCGGGTAGCGCTCCTCGAGCAGCGACCACGGGTTCGGCTCGGTCTGCTTCATACCGAGCGAGATCTTGCGGTTCTGCGGATCGACCTCGAGCACGAGCACGTCGACCTCGTCGCCGATCGCGACGACCTTCGACGGGTGCTTCACGCGCTTGGTCCAGCTCATCTCCGAGATGTGGATCAGGCCCTCGATGCCGGGCTCGAGCTCGACGAAGGCGCCGTAGTCGGCCAGCGACACGACCTTGCCGCGGATGCGCAGGCCGATCGGGTAGCGGTCACCGATCGAGATCCAGGGATCGGGCTGGGTCTGCTTCAGGCCCAGCGAGACGCGCTCCGTCTCGGGGTCGAACTTCAACACGCGAACCCGCACCTGATCGCCGACCTGGAAGACTTCGGACGGGTGCGAGATGCGGCCCCACGACATGTCCGTGATGTGCAGCAGCCCATCGATGCCGCCCAGATCGATGAACGCACCGTAGTCGGTGATGTTCTTGACGATGCCCTCGACGACCAGGCCTTCCTTCAGGATCTCCAGCGTCTTCTGGCGCAGTGACTGGCGCTCGGTCTCGAGCAGCGCGCGGCGCGACAGGACGATGTTCCCGCGCCGCTTGTTGAACTTGATGATCTTGAACTTGTGCGGCTCGCCGATCATGCGGTCGAGGTTGCGCACCGGTCGCAGGTCGACCTGTGACCCGGGGAGGAACGCCTTCACGCCCTTCAGGTTGACCGACAGCCCCCCCTTCACCCGGCCGTTGATGACGCCCTCGACGACTTCCGAGTTGTCGTAGGCGCTCTGCAGGTGGTCCCAAACGCGCAGTCTGTCCGCCTTCTCCTTGGAGAGGACGATGACGCCGTCTTCGTTTTCGGACTGCTCGACCAGGACGTCGACCTTCTGCCCGACCTCGATGCGCGCGATGCCATCATCGTCGGCGAATTCCCATGTGGCGATCATGCCTTCGGATTTGCAGCCCACGTCGACGAGGACGTGTTCCGAATCCACGGAGAGCACGGTGCCGATGACGACCTGCCCTTCCTTCACGAGTGACTGACTGCTCTCGAAGAGCTCCGCGAAGGTCTCTTCGGCGGGGGTTTGCGCTTGGGCTGACATTACTTGCGTCGTTCTCCTGTCGGTTTCGTTCGCTGTCTTCGGTCGAGTTCGTTCACGCTCGCCCGGCCTTCCTCGAGCACCCGCTCGAGCTCCGGTCGATCCGCGCGTTCCAGTGCCTCTAGAATTGCCCCCAGGTTCTTCGTGAAGCGCGCTGCTTCTTCGGCGACGCGCTTGCGATTCATGAGCAGAATCTCGCACCAGAGCTTGGGGTTGGAGCGCGCGATGCGGATGAAATCGCGCAGTCCAGGTCCCGCCAGCTCGAGTCTCTCGTCTCCCGGGAGCCCCATCGCGTACGCGAACGCGACCACATGAGGCAGGTGCGAGAGCGCGGCTGCGATGGCGTCGTGCTCCTCGGGCGACTTCCGAACCGTGAAGGCACCGAGACACTGCCAGAATTCCTCAATCCGGTCCACCACATAAGGGGCCTCGCCGCCGGAGAGGGCCAGGATGCACGGCGCGCCGGCAAAGAGCTCGGGATCCGCGGCCGCAAAGCCCACCGCGTGGCCGCCCGTCATGGGGTGGGCGCCCACGACCAGATCGGGCCGCGGGAGGTGGCGTCGCGCCAGCTCGGCCACTGGCGCCTTCACACTCGCCAGATCGGTCAGCAGCGTCTCGGACCGTAGGTGGGGCGCCAGGCCCCGCATCACCTCGGCCATGGCCTCGATCGGCACGGCTAGAACGAGCAGATCTGCCCAGGCGGCGGCCTCGGCCAGCGAGATCAGCGGGATCGGGCCCGCGCGCTCGAGCGCGGGATCCACCCCCCGGACCTCGGTCGCGGCCCCCCGCTGCAGCGCGGCCAGAGCCGCCGACCCGCCCATGAGCCCCATTCCAATGACGCCCAGGCGTCCGACGACCGGGCGGCTCAACGCTTTCGCTCGACGGCCAGGCTGGCGAGGAAGCGCTCGTTCTCCTCGCGCGTCCCGACGGATACCCGCAGATGGGTCGTGAGACCGAAGCCGCCGAGCGGGCGGGCGATGACGCCGTGGCGCAGCAGCCGCTCCTGGAGCGCGTCGGCGGCGGGGCCGACCTCGACCAGAAGGAAGTTCGCGTCGCTCTGCGCGAAGGCCAGACCCTGCTCGCGGAGCCCCGCCTCGAGCTGCGCGATGCCGTCGTGCGTGACCTTGGCGATGCGCGCGGTGTGCGCGCGGTCCGCGAGCGCCGCCGCCGCCGCGACCTGCGCGAGGCTGTTCACGACGAACGGATGCCGCGCCCGCTCGAGGTAGGAGATCAGGTCGGGGCTCGCGATCGCGTAGCCGACCCGCAGGCCGGCGAGCGCGTATGCCTTCGAGAACGTGCGCAGCACGACGAGCGTCTCGCGCTCGCGCAGCGCGGCGAGCGCGCTGGGAAAGTCCGCGCGACGCACGAACTCGAGGTACGCCTCGTCCGCCACCAACAACACGCGCTCCGGCAGCTCTCGTACCAGGCGCGCGAAGTCCGCCGCGCCGATCGACGTGCCGGTCGGATTGTTCGGGTTGGCGAGCAGCAGGAGGCGCGTGCGCGGAGTCACCGCGGCGAGCAGCGCCCCGACGTCGGCGCGGAACTCGCGGTCGAGCGGCACCTGCACCGGATTCGCGCCCGCGCCGCGGGTCATGATCGGGTACATGGCGAAGCTCGGCCAAGGGAACAGCGCGTCGTCGCCCGGTGCGAGGAAGCACTTCGCGAGCAGGTCGAGGATGCCGTCCGAGCCGCCGGCGAAGCAGAGCGCCTCGCCGGCGACACCGAGCTGTGTCGCGAGTGCGTCGCGCAGCGCGAAGCAGGTGTCGTCGGGATAGCGATTCAGGTTCTCCGCGGCCGCGAAGATCGCCTCGACCGCGCGCCGCGACGGGCCGATCGGGCTCTCGTTCGAGGCGAGCTTCACCGAGCCCGAGATGCCGAGCTCGCGCTCCAGCTCCTCGACCGGCTTTCCCGGCACGTAGGGCGC
>DATFUE010000382.1:0-5006 GCA_035261165.1 Myxococcota bacterium | reverse complement strand
TCTGCACCTGATCAACGGCCTCTATGACTGTCACCGCAGCCGCGTCCCGGTGCTCGCGATCGCGGCGCAGATTCCCAGCAACGAGATCGGGAGCGGGTACTTTCAGGAGACCCATCCCGAGCATCTCTTTGCGCAGTGCAGTCACTACTGCGAGCTGGTTTCCCAGGCGGAACAGATGCCCCGGGTCCTGGAGATCGGGATCCAGTCCGCGCTGTCTCAGCGCGGGGTCTCGGTCGTCGCGATCCCTGGGGACGTCTCCCTGCGCGATGCCGTCGATCGGGAGCCGCGGCTCCACCATCCGCCAGCGAGACCGATCGTGTGCCCCTCCGAAGACGAGATCGCGACTCTGGCGAAGCTCCTCAATGACTCGAGAAAGACGACCCTGTTCTGCGGTGCCGGCTGCGCGGGGGCGCATGCAGAATTGATCGAGCTCGCGGGCAGGCTGAACGCCCCGATCGTGCATGCGCTGCGAGGCAAGGAGTATGTCGAGTACGACAACCCATACGACGTCGGCATGACGGGGCTGCTCGGATTCTCCTCTGGCTATCACGCGATGATGAACGCAGACCTCTTGCTGATGCTCGGGACCGACTTTCCGTACCAGCAGTTCTTTCCCAAGGACGCCACGATCATCCAGATCGACCTCCGTGGCGAACAGCTGGGCCGGCGCACCAAGCTCGACTACGGCTTCGTGGGAGACACCAGGACGACCCTCCGGGCTCTGCTGCCGAAGCTGCGGCAGAGCACTGACGACGCGCATCTGAAGGCCGCGCTCGCGCACTATGGGAAGACGCGCAAGGGCCTCGACGAGCTCGCAGCCGAGGGATCCGGCCAGAAGCCGATTCATCCGCAGTATGTCGTCCGGGTGCTCGACGAGCTCGCCGCCCGGGACGCGGTCTTCACTTGCGACGTCGGCACCCCGACTATCTGGGCGGCGCGCTACCTGACCATGAACGGCCAACGGCGGCTTCTCGGCTCGTTCAACCACGGCTCGATGGCGAACGCGCTGCCGCAGGCCATCGGCGCGCAAGTGAGTCATCCCGGCCGACAGGTCGTCTCCCTTTCGGGAGATGGAGGTCTGGCGATGCTCATGGGCGATCTGCTCTCGCTTCGCCAGCTGCGCGCGCCGGTGAAGCTGATCGTCTTCAAGAACGACTCGCTGGCCTTCGTCGAGCTGGAGATGAAGGCGGCCGGCTTTCTCGACTTCGGAACCGATCTCGAGAATCCGGACTTCGCCAAGATGGCCGAGGGCGCCGGGCTGCTCGGGCTCACGGCAGAGACACCCGGTCAAGTTCGCCCGATGCTGGCCCAGGCTCTGAAGCACGACGGTCCGGCGCTGGTCGAGGTCCTCGTGAGTCGGCAGGAGCTGTCGATGCCGCCGACGATCACCGCGGAGCAGGTGAAAGGCTTCAGCCTGTTCACGCTCAAGGCGGTTCTCAGCGGGCGCGGCGGCGAGATCGTCGATCTCGCGAAGATCAATCTCTTCCGCTAGCCGATGACTCGCCTACCACCACGCCTCCCAGTCCATCTCCTCGCGCATGCGTTCCTCGGCGATCTCCTGCTCGAGGTCGAGGCGCCGGTAGGCGGAGTACTCCTTCGCACCGCCGACGTAGAGGCAGGCGCAGAAGTCGGGATCCGCGTACGAGTACACGAACTTGTCGTCCTTCAGCTGCCAGATCAGCTTGCGAGCAGGCAGCGTTCGGAGGTTGGCGAGCCGCGCCGGCGTATCGGCTGGCTTTGCCTCGAACCCCGCTGCGGCGAGAAGGTTTTCCGTATCGATCGCTTCGCCCCGCTCCAGGGTCGCGCAGCCCGCAAGCGGGACGGTCATGGTGAGCACAAGCATCAGGACTGTGTGGGCTTTCATCTCGTCCTCCTCGCTCTGCCGAGCAGAGCTTCTCGACCCGATGAAGTGCAACAGCGATGCCAGGCTCGCCCCGCGAACCACGGCGTTCGTCGAGCGATGGAGCGGTCGCTCGGGCCGCGCCGACGGCGGGCCGTCACCGGCGCCGACATCTCGGCGCGCGGTCTCGACCTGAAGCGGTCCCAGCGACCCGAGACCTTCTGCAAGGCGGTACGGCCCTTGCGATGAGACTGACTCGACGAGGAGAGTTCGAGATGAAGCACTGGATCGCGGCTGCAGCCTCGGTCGGAATCGCGATCGGCGCGCTCTCGGCGCAGGCCGCCGAGAAGAAGGTCGAGGACATCACCTGCGAGGAGTTCCTCGCGATGAAGCCAGAGAACCAGAATCGCATCGCCTATTGGGTGGCCGGCTTCGCGGCGGGGACGAGCCAGGACGTCGTCCACGAGGTGGCGTTCGACAAGTTCGGCCAGCCGATCGGCGAGCTCGTCACCGATTGCGAGGCGACTCCGAAGGAGACACTCTGGCAGAAGGTCAAGAAGTACCTGTCGTGACCGACTTGCTCGCCGCGCGCGCGCAGATGGCCCTCTCCCTCGGCTTTCACATCGTGTTCGCCGAGATCGGGGTAGCCATGCCGCTGCTGATGGTGCTCGCCGAATGGCGCTGGCGGCGCAGCGGGGACGGCGCGTACCTCGAGCTCGCGCGCCGCTGGGCGAAAGGGACGGCGATCCTGTTCGCCATCGGCGCGGTGTCGGGGACGGTGCTCTCGTTCGAGCTCGGGCTGCTCTGGCCCGGCTTCATGCGCCTCGCGGGGCCGCTCATCGGATTGCCGTTCTCGCTGGAAGGGTTTGCCTTCTTCACCGAGGCCATCTTCCTCGGGGTGTATCTGCATGGCTGGGATCGGGTCGGGCCGCGCGCGCATCTCGCCGCCGGTGTGGTCGTGGCCGTGAGTGGCGCGGCGTCGGCGGTGTTCGTCGTGCTGGTGAACGCCTGGATGAACACGCCCACGGGATTCGAGCAGAGCGCCGATGGCCGGCTGGTGAACATCGACCCGATCGCCGCGATGCAGAGCTCGGCGGCGTTCGAGCAGGCGCTGCACATGTTGCTGGCCGCCTACGCGGCGACCGGACTCGGGGTCGCGGGGGTACACTCGTGGCTGCTGCTGCGCGGCGGGTCCCGCGCCTTCAACAGGCGCGCGCTCGAGATTGCGCTCGCCGTCGGCGCATCGGCGGCCCTGCTCCAGCCGATCTCGGGCGACATCAGCGCGCGCGCCGTCGCCGTCGCGCAGCCCATCAAGCTCGCCGCGCTGGAGGGACTGTGGAAGACGGAGCGCGGCGCGCCGCTCAGCATCGGCGGCTGGCCCGACGCGGCGCGCGAAGAGACACGCTGGGCGCTGAAGATTCCGTACGGACTCTCGCTGCTCGCCTTTCACGATCCGAGCGCGGAGGTGAAGGGGCTCGAGTCAGCGAAGCGCGCTGACTGGCCGCCCATAGCCCTCGTCCACAGCGCATTTCAGCTGATGGTCGGCCTCGGCTCGGCGATGGCACTCGTGTCACTCTGGTGCGCCTGGGTTGCGTGGCGGCGACGCGACCTCACGGCACAGCGCGGTCTGCTGCGCGCGCTGGTGTTGATCGCCCCCTTCGGCTTCATCGCGACCGAGGCCGGGTGGATCGTCACCGAGGTGGGCCGGCAGCCCTGGGTGGTGCGGGGCTTGCTGCGAACCGCCGACGCGGTGACTCCGATGCCGGGGCTCGTCGTGCCGATGCTGCTCTTCACCCTGCTGTATCTCGGCCTCGGCGCGATCGTGGTGACCCTGATCGCCTCGCTCGTGCGCGAGACGGCTGCGAGCCCAGCCGATGCGGCGACCGGCGCCGCAGGCGGCGCGACGACTTGACCAGCGTCGTCGCGTCACTCGGACTTCCGGAGCTCATCGCCGGCATTCTCGTGCTCGCACTCAATGCCTACGTGCTCACCGGGGGCGCGGACTTCGGGGGCGGCGTGTGGGACCTCCTCGCGCGGGGGCCACGCCGCGACGCACAGCGCGCGCTGATCGCGCATTCGATCGGGCCGATCTGGGAGGTGAACCACATCTGGCTGATCCTCGTCGTCGTCATCCTGTTCGCCGCGTTCCCCGAGGCCTTCGCGACGCTCGGAACCGTCCTGCACGTCCCTCTGACCTTGATGCTCGTCGGCATCGTGCTGCGCGGGTCCTCGTTCGTGTTCCGCAGCTACGGCGCGCAAGATGACTCGACTCAGCGACGCTGGGGTCGCGTGTTCGCCAGCGCGAGCATCGTCACACCCGTTCTTCTCGGCATGATCGTCGGCGCGATCGCCTCGGGCGCGGTGGGCGAGGCGGCAGGCACGCTGCTCGCTTTACAGAGCGCGAGCGGCGGCGCCACGGCGCCCAGCTTCGCCGCGATCTTCCTCGCGCCGTGGCTGGCGCCCTTCCCGATCGCGATGGGCGCGCTCGCACTCGCGATGTTCGCCTTTCTCGCGGCCGTGTATCTCGCGGTCGCGGCGCGCGACGACCTGCTGCGCGACGACTTCCGGCGGCGAGGCCTCGGCGCCGCGCTCGCGATGTTCGTCGCCGCGTTCGGCGGTCTGGCACTGACCCCGCGGCTGAGCGGCATCGCCGGCCCGGCACTCGAGCTCCAAGCGGTGACCGCCGTTGCCGCGCTGCTGGCGATCTGGGCGCTGTGGACCCGGCGCTGGTCGCTGGCACGGATCGCCGCCGCAGCCCAGGTCTCGCTCATCCTCTGGGGCTGGGTGCTGGCGCAATATCCGTTCGTCATCCCGCCCGCGCAGACACTGCGCGGCGTCGCCTCACCGCGCTTCACCCTGCAGCTCTTGCTGTACGGATTGCTCGCCGGGTCCGTGATCCTGATCCCGTCGCTCGGCTATCTCTTCAGGGTCTTCGCGGCGAGGGGCCACTTCGAACGAATGACGCGTTAGCGACGATGCAAATCGATGAAGGACGCGATGTCCGCGTGACCCTCGTGCCACTGCCGCAATCCGATGAAGTTGATGAAGCCATGCACCGTGCCGAGATAGCGGCGCATCGAGACGGGGACACCCGCCTGCACCAGACGAAGGCCATACTCCTCGGCCTCGCGCCGCAACAGATCGTTCTCGGCGGTGAGGATGAGGG
>DATFUE010000381.1:0-9082 GCA_035261165.1 Myxococcota bacterium | reverse complement strand
CAGACCGCAGCGCGCTGCGACCGATCCGCGGCGCTCCGCGAAAGTGTCACCGTTTGGTGTCACCCCGAGTCCCGTTCCGGCGCGCGCAAGTCGCAGCGATATCCGCGCGCGACGGCACGCGACGAATGCTGCTCTGCTCACTGCCGAGGGAGTCCCCTCGACGAAGGTGCACGTCGACACGATCGACGGTGCTTCTGTTTTGGCTCTCCGAAGTCAGCCGAGGGTCACGCGCACCTGATGAGTCGCGCCGTCGTCCGCGAGCGGAATGCGCGTCGGCGGCCCCGAGATCGGCCTGCCGTCGAGCTCCGCGTGCGAGATCCCGCGACTCACTCGCCGGGGGTTGCTCACCGCGATCTCGTAGCGCGACGAGCGGAAGCGGAACGCGAGCTCGAAGCCGGGCCAGCTCTTCGGCACGCAGGGATCGAGCTCGAGGAACTCGCCACGCACTCGGAAGCCGAGCATCCACTCGATCCCCGCGCGGTACAGCCAGCCTGCGGAGCCCGTGTACCAGGTCCAGCCCCCGCGCCCGACGTGCGGCGCCACCGAGTAGACGTCGGCGGCGAGCGCGTAGGGCTCGACCTTGTAGCGGCGGACGTCGGCGCGCGTCGCGGCGTGGTTGATCGGATTCAGGATCGAGAACAGCTCCCCGGCGGTGTCTCCGTCGCCGAGCATCGCGAAGGCGATCAGCGACCAGGTCGCGGCATGGGTGTACTGTCCACCGTTCTCGCGAATGCCGGGCGGATAGGCTTTGACGTAGCCCGGGTCGAGCGGCGTCGTGTCGAAGGGCGGCGCGAACAGCAGGGCGAGCCGATTGCGGCGCTGGATCAACTGCCGGTCGACCTCGGCCATCGCGCGCGCGGCGCGGGTCGGGTCGCCGGCTCCCGAGATCACGCTCCACGACTGAGCGATCGAGTCGATGCGGCACTCGTCGCTCGCGGCCGAGCCGAGCGGCGTTCCGTCGTCGTAGTAGCCGCGGCGGTACCAGTCACCGTCCCAGCCCGCGACCTCTAGCGCGCTGCTCAGCGCCCCCGTGTGCCCGCGCCAACGCGCCGCGCGCGCCCGCTCCCCGCGCGCCTCCGCGAGCGGAGCGAACGCGCCGAGCGTCGCATGGAGGAACCAGCCGAGCCAGACACTCTCGCCGAGCCCGCGCGCGCCGACCCGGTTCATGCTGTCGTTCCAGTCTCCCGCGCCGATCAACGGCAGACCGTGGGCACCGACGGCGAGACTCTGGTCGAGCGCGCGCGCGCAGTGCTCGAACAGCGAGGCGCTCTCGCCCGACACCATGGGCTGGAAGAAGGCGTCGTCGTCGCCGGCGTGGAGCACGGGGCCGTCGAGAAAAGGGACGCTCTCGTCGAGCACGGTGAGGTCGCCCGTCGCGGCGAGATACTGCGCGACCGCGTGCGCCAGCCAGGCGCGATCGTCGGAGATCCGCGTGCGAACCCCGTTTCCGGCGGGCGGGAGCCACCAGTGCTGGACGTCGCCCTCGACGAACTGTCGCGCGGCCGCGCGCAGCAGATGCGCGCGCGTGAGATCCGGCCGAGCCGTCGCGAGCGCCATCCCGTCCTGGAGCTGGTCGCGGAAGCCATACGCGCCGCTGGCCTGGTAGAACCCGGAGCGCGCCCAGACACGACAGGCGAGTGTCTGATACAGGAGCCAGCGGTTCAGCATGAGGTCCATCGACCGATCCGGAGTTCGCACCTGCACCGTTCCGAGGATCTCGTCCCAGCGGTCGACCACGCTGCGCAGCACGGCGTCGAGATCGGCCGAGCGGTAGCGGGCGAGGAGGGAGCGCGCGTCCGCCGCGCTCGCGGCCTGGCCGAGAAACGACACCACCTCGGTCGACGCGTTCGCGCGCAGCTCGAGCGAGGTCTGCAGCGCGGCGCAGGGATCGAGGCCGGCGCCGACCCGGTTGGAGAGCTCGACGCCCTCCGCGAGCGCCGCCGGAGCGGCGAGGGTTCCATTGCGCCCGAGAAACTCCTTGCGATCGCCGGTCCAGGAGCGCTGCTTCCCCGCCAGATCCGCAAACGCGACGCGCGTGCCGAACTGCGCGCTCCAGGGATTTCGCGCCAGCAGCGCGAGAGACTCCGGCTCGAGCTCGGTGACGATGAGCGGCGCGGTCGCGCTGCGCGACGCTCCCAGCACCCACTCGGCGTACGCGGTCACCGACAGGCGGCGGGTGCGACCCGAGAGGTTGCGCAGAGTGAGTCGCGAGATCTTGATCGGGTCGTCGGGAGGCACGTACTGGACCAGCTCGAGCGCGATGCCGTGGGACGTGTGCTCGAAGACCGAGTAACCCTGCCCGTGTCGCGCCACGTAGGGCGCCGCGGCGTCGCGGATCGGCAGCGCGGTGGGCCCCCACAGCTCTCCGCTGTCGTCGTCGCGCACGTAGAAGACCTCGCCCGGCCGATCGCTCACCGGGTCGTTCGACCACGGAGTGAGTTGATTCTCGCGGCTGTTGACCGACCAGGTCGTGCCCGCGCCCTCGACCGAGACGTGGAAGCCGAAAGCCGGGTTTGCGATCACGTTGATCCACGGCGCCGGCGTCCACTGTCCGGCGCCGAGGGTCGTCAGATACTCGCGGCCGCCGCCCGCGAAGCCGCCGAGGCCGTTGAAGAACTCGAGCACGGCCGGAGCTCGCGCCGGCACCGGTCGCTCCGCCCGCGCTCTCGGCGGGGCGGGACGGGGCGCTTCGGGCTCCGGCTCCTGCAGGCGAGCGAGCTGCTCCGCCAGACTCCCGCGCCGGCCGACCAGCACCACGCGCGCGGCCGATTGCAAGAGCGCCCGGGCCTCGATCGGAATCAGGTCGGCGCGCAGCACGAATACGGCGCCGCGCCCCGAGTCGCCGCCGAGCTTCGGGCCCGACTGACTGATGCGCACGAGTGTCTCGAGCGCGGTCTGCAGATCCTGGATGTAGGAGTGAGTTCGCTCGTTCAGCAGCACCAGGTCGACGGGCAGTTGCTTCGTCTGCCAGTACTCGTGGGCGCGCAGCAGCTCGCGGACGATGCCCAGGTCGTCGGTCTCGTCGATGCGCAGCAGAACGATCGGCAGATCGCCCGAGATCCCCTGCGCCCACAGGATCGCCGGGGCTCCCCCGCCGCGCCGCAGCGCGTCCGCGCCCGGCCGCAGACTGGGGTTCGCGTACAGCACGTGACCGCCGAGCGACTGGAAGACGTTGGCCTCGTCGGAGTCGATGCCCAGATGCCGGAGCTGCACCTGCGCCTGGGTCCAGGCCAGGGTCGACGCGCGCTCGAACGCCGTCGTGTCGTGGTGCTTGTCGACCAGATCCAGGACCTGTTCGCGCGACGCCGCGACCAAGGTCCAAAAGGCCACCCGCGCCGTGGCTCCGGCGGGGATACGCACGCGGCGGCGCAGCGCGAAGATCGGGTCGAGCACGGTGCCGACCGTGTTCGACAGCGGTTGGCCGTCGGTCACCGCGAGCGGCGCGCGCGTGTCGTGCCCGCGGCCGATAAAGCGCGCGCGGTCGGTCTCGAGCTCGAGTGCGCCCACTGTCTCGCCCTCGGCGACACAGAGATGTGCCGCCCAGACCTCGGGCTCGCCCGGCGCGCGGCGCCGGCGCGTCGCGAGGATCGCGCCCTCGTCGGCGGCGAACTCGGTCTGCACGAACAGCTTTGCGAAGGCCGGGTGCGCGGCATCGGCGGCGGGCGGCGCCAGCACGATCTCGGCGTAGGAGGTGAGCTCGATCTCGCGCGCGCCTCTGCCGGAGTTGGTGATCGAGACGCGGCGCACCTCGGCGTCGTCTTCGGGCGAGACGAGGATCTCGAGCGCCGTGTCGAGGCTTCCGTCGCGGCGCGAGATCTCGACCCGCTCCTCCGAGAAAACCACCTGGTAGCGGTCCGGCTCGACGCCGCTCGGCTGCTGGCCCGCGGACCAGACTTCGCCGCTCTGGACGTCGCGCAGATAGACGAACGAGCCCCAGTCGTCGCACGTGACGTCTTCGCGCCAGCGAGTGACTGCCAGGTCGCGCCAATGACTGTACCCCGAGCCCGCCGCGGTGACCATCAGCGAGTAACGGCCGTTCGAGAGCAGGTTGGTTCTCGGCGAGGCGTCCTGCGCCGTCTGGAAGCGGCGCGGCGCGGGGGCGGAGAGCTCGCGGGCGTTCGCCGCCGTCTTGATCTCTTCCGCCCTAGGGGGCGCAACCGCGACGTCGCGGGGCATGCGCTCCTGCAGCAGGAGCTCCGTCGCCTGCACCCGCGGCTCGGCGTGAAAGCGACTGCGCATCTCGCCGTCGAACAGCGCGTTCGCGATCGCGACCACCGTCATTCCCTGGTGGTGCGCCATGAACGCGCGGACGATCGCGACCTCGTCGCCGGCGGGCAGCCGCGAGGGCGTGTAGTCGAGCGCCTCGTAGAAGCCGTAGCGGCCGAGCGCCCCCAGGCGAGTGAGTCGCGCGAAATTCAGCGCGGCGGCGTTCACGTCGACCATGGTCGCGAGCGCGGTCGCGTACGGAGCCACGACCGCGTTCTCGGCGAGCCCGCGCTTCAAGCCCAGCCCCGGGACACCGAAGTTCGAGTACTGATAGGTGAACTCGAGATCGCGCGCGTTGTAGGCCGACTCGGAGATGCCCCAGGGCAGGCCCAGCTCGGCGGCGTACTCGATCTGGCGCCGGACCACCATGCGGCTCGTCTGCTCCAGCAGACTCCCCCCGGGCGCGCGAATCACGAGCGAGGGCATCAGATACTCGAACATCGACCCGGACCACGAGAGCAGCGCCGCGCCGTGCGCGGTCGGCGTGATCGCGCGGCCGAGCCGGAACCAGTGTTTCGCGGGGATGTCGCCCTTCGCGATCGCCACGAAGCTCGCGAGCCGCGCCTCCGACGCCAGCAGGTCGTAGCAGCTCGGGTCGAGACTTCCCTCCGCGACGAGATAGCCGATCGACAGCAGCTTCCGCTCCGGCTCGAAGAGGAAGCCGAAGTCCATCTCCTCGGCCAGCGCGCGCGCGGCGGCCTCGAGTGAGAGGAGCCGCTGCTCGAGCTCCTTGGCGGCGAGTGCCTCGAGCGCCTCGGAGGACACTGCGAGCTCCAGGTCCCGGCGCTGGCTCTCGATCGTGCGCTGCGTCGCCTCGGCCCACGCGACCAGCTCCGCGCCGGCGGCGCTGCTCCGCTCCTGGGCGAGCGTTCGCGCGATGTCGCTGACGGTGGCGGCGTACGGCGCGATCCGGGACAGGCGCAGGGCGAGGTCCGCGGCGTCGGGCGCCGACTCGCGCAGAGCTGCTTCGAGCACGTCGAGCGCCTCGTCGAGGTCTCGGCGCGTGACCGTCAGGGTGCGCCGTTCCTCCGGCAGCGCGCGCAAAGACTCGCGCGTGAGCTCGAGCGCGTCCCGGATGCCCGCGAGCGGCGCTTCGCCCGAGAGCGGCCGGCCGACGCGCTCGCGACATGCGTTGGCGAGCGCCAGCAGGTGGCCGGCCAGGTTCCCGCTGTCGACCGACGACACGTACCTCGGGTAGAGCGGCCGGCAATCCTGCGTGTCGTACCAGTTGTAGAAGTGACCCCGGTGGCGCTCGAGGCCGCGCATCGTCGCGAGGGTCGCCTCGAGCCGATCGGCCATCTCGAACGTCCCGATCCAGCCGAAATCGCGCGCGCTGACCACGGAGAGCAGATACAAGCCGAGATTGGTCGGCGACGTGCGGTGCGCGAGCGCCGGCTTCGGATCCTCCTGGAAGTTGTCCGGCGGAAGCTGGTGGTCCGCGGGAGTCACGAAGGTCTCGAAGAAGCGCCATGTGCGCCGCGCGATCGCGCGCAGCAGCCGGGCGTCCTCCGGAGATGCCGCGAGCCGCCCCGCGCTCTTCGGCGAGAGACTCGCCCAGCGAGCGATCGCCGGCGAGAGGATCCAGAGCAGCACGAACGGCGCGGCGACCGCGCGAGACGCGAAGGGGCTCTGCCACGCGACCCCTGCCGCGACGACACCCAATGCCACGCCGCCCGCCATGCGCCGGTAGAAGCGGCCGAGATCGAGGCGCGACTCGAGCGCGGCCTGCGCCGCGGTCATCCACTCGAGCAAGTGGCGGCGAGTCAGGACGAGGCGGAACAGCGTGCGCAGGACCGCGTCCCCCATCAGCCACGCCTGGTGGGGCAGGAACGCGACCAGCAGCGCCGTCTGACGCAGCGCGAGCCATACGTCCGCGCCCAGCGCGCGGAAGTGACTGCGCGGCGAGATACCGCTGCGACGCGGCGCGATCTCGGCGAAAACCGGCAGGAACGACGGCGTCGCCAGGGTCGCCAGGATGAAGCCGGTCCAGACGAACGAGGCAGGGTAGGGGAGCATCCAGCCCGCGAGCAGCGCGAGGAAGCTCACGGGCTCGTGCAGGCTCCGCCGCAGGTTGTCGAGCATCTTCCAGCGGCCGGCGAGCGGGATCCGGCTCCGGCGCGGATCACCGGCCACGACCGCGCGTCCGAGGATCCAGGGAAGCAGCTGCCAGTCACCGCGTGCCCAGCGATGCTGCCGCGCGGCGGCCGCGTCGTAGCGGGCTGGGAACTCTTCGACGACCTCGATGTCGGACACCAGGCCCGCGCGCGCGAAGATCCCCTCGAACAGGTCGTGACTCAGCAGGGTGTTCTCGGGCACCCGGCCGGCGAGCGCGCGCTCGAAGGCGTCGACGTCGTAGATGCCCTTGCCCGCGTACGAGCCCTCGCCGAGGAGGTCCTGGTACAGGTCGGAGACCGCGCCCGAGTACGGGTCGATGCCGCTCGCGCTCGAGAACGTGCGCTGGAACAGCGAGCCTTCGCGTCCGATCGGCAGGGCGGGAGTGACTCGCGGCTGCAGCACCGCGTGACCCTCGACGACGCGCTGGCGCGACGGATCGAAGCGCGGCTGATTGAGCGGGTGCGCCATCTTCCCGACGAGCCGGCGCACCGCCCGGTGCGGGAGGCGCGTGTCGGCGTCGAGCGTGATCACGTAGCGGACGCCGGCCGGAACCGCGGGCGCGCGCCCGTCGATCGAGACATAGCTCGTGTCGGTCGCGCCGCGCAGCAGCCGGTCGAGCTCGTGGAGCTTCCCGCGCTTGCGCTCCCAGCCCATCCAGCTTCCCTGCGCGGCGTTCCAGATGCGGCGGCGGTGGAGCAACAGAAAGCGGTCGCCGTCGAGCGCCGGCCCGTAGCGCAGGTTGAGGCGAGCGATGCCTGCGCTCGCGGCGGCGAGGAGCGCATCGTCGCCCGCGACGCGCTCGCTGTCGGCGTCGGTCCAGTCCGACAGCAGGGCGAAGCGCACGTCTCCGTCCGGGCTCGCCAGATGGTGGACGCCGAGCCGCTCGATCTGCTCCGCGATCGCCGCGGGCGTCGTGAGCAGCGTCGGCACGACGACCAGCGTGCGCAGGCTCGGCGGAATGCCGTCGCGCAGCTCGAGCGCCGGAAGGATCCGCGCCCGAAAGCGATTCGTGGCCCCGCGGTTCACCATTGCGACCGCGATGTCGAGCGCGGGAATCACGCCGAGCAGCGCGAGCACGGCGAGCCGCCAGCCGTCGAGGGGCGCATCCGTCAGCACCAGGCCCAGGCCCAGGATCAGCCCGGCGACGAGCGCGATACTGGCGAGATGTCCGCGGATGCCCGCCGCCATGCCGATCCGGGAGGGCCAGCTGTGCAACGGCGCGCGGAACGCGAGCGAGGCCTCGAAGCCCTGACGTCCGCCCGCGATCAGGTAGTAGCCGGGATCGCGTTCGCGCTCGAGTGTCTCGCCTGGGACGGCCTCGCCGCGCGCGCGAGCCTCGCCCGCGGCCCGCAGGGCGGCGCGCGCGACCTCCAGCTCCGTGCGCCTGGAGCCGCGTGCGAGCTCCTCGATCGCGCCGCGATAGCGATCGCGAGTCGGGAAGTCCATCTGCGCGAAGTCACTCTCGGCGCGCAGCGTGTCGTCCACCAGGCTGATGCTCTCGAACAGCTCCGACCAATCGACCGCGGAGATCAGGCGCAGGCTGGTGATCGCGTTGCGGATCGTCACGTTCATCGCGCCCTGGCGCTGATGCTCGCTGCGCACCAGCTCTTCCGCGGTCGTCGCCTGCGCGGCGAGTCGCTCTTCGAGCCACTGGAGCGCCGGAGTGACTCGCGGATCCTGGTCGCGCAGCCGCTGCACCAGCTGCACCGCGAACGTGCGCGGGAGCGGCGCCTGGCCCCAGGCGCGCAGCACCGCCGAGATCGGCTCGGCCTCGCGATCGCCGACGCCGAGCAAGCGGTCGGCCACCCGGTCCGCCTGCGCGCGCGCCTCCCGGCCGCGCACGATCCTCTCTCCGGCGCGCCGCAGGTTCTCGACCAGGGCGATGCGCAGCGTGATCGCGACGGCCCAGAGCTCCCCGATCGTGAGCGGCTGAACCCGCTGGTAGGCGCGCACGAAGCGGCACAAAAGCGCCGCGTCGAAGCGGCTGTCCGTGTGCGCTACGAAGGCCCAGGCCAATCCGAAGACACGGGGGTAACCGGCGAGCGGGCCGTCGGCGAGCTTCGGCAGCTGCCGGTAGTAACCGGGGGGCAGGTCGTCGCGGACCTCGCGGATCTGATCCTCGACGACGTGGAAGTTGTCGACCAACCACTCGGCCCCGGGCGTGATCGGGTGATTGTCGTCGATCACGCGTGCGATCGCGTAGTACGCGTCGAGGAGCACGCGGCTGTTGTCGGCGAGGCGGCGGCTCAGCGGGTAGGCCGAGCGACGCCGGTCGATGACTCGCTGCGCCAGCGCGAGGCTCTCGGCGTGCTGCTCCAGGCGCTCGGCGCTGAAGAGCTCCTCGCGGATCAGCTCTTCGGAGTTCCACGGCGACCTGCGCGCCCCGCGCCGGAGCGCGCGATCGACGAGGGCGCGGACGACGGGCGACTTCACGCTGCCTCTCTCCACCGGCGCGGTCCGCCGGCGCGGGGATCGAGCCGATTGCCGTCTCGTGGACGGCGCCGCCCTTATGCGCAACTTAGCCCAGCGCCGAGGTCCGGGCTCGGATTCGTCGCGCTGGTAGAATCGAGCCGTGACCGAGCCGCGCGGTACCGTGTTCGTGGTCGACGACGATGCATCGGTGCGCGAAGCGATCGCGAGCTTGGTGCGGTCCGTTCGGCTCGACGTGCGCACTTTCGAATCCGCCCACGACTTCCTCGCC
>DATFUE010000380.1:0-7670 GCA_035261165.1 Myxococcota bacterium | reverse complement strand
GGCGGCCGAGGCGATTGCCGGGTAGATCAGCAACAGAAGGGCGCACGGAATCCAGCGCATGCTCGGGGGGCTCCTCGTGAGCGCAGGATCCTACCCGTTCTCGCGCTGGAGGAGAAATGCGAGAGACTTGCGCGCGCTTGCGCGCTAGCTGCGCGCGCGCAGCAGGTCGCGAATCTCGGTGAGCAGGACCTCCTGCGCGCTCGGCGCGGGGGGCGCCGCCGCGGGCTTCGGCGTGCGCACTGCGTTCACGGCGCGCACCAGGAGGAACACGCAGAACGCGACGATTACGAAGTCGAGCACGGCCTGGAGAAACGCCCCGTACTTCAGCAGCACCGGCGCCTCCGGGGTTCCACCGATCTGCAGGGCGAGGGTCGAGAAGTTCAACCCGCCCATCAGAATCCCGATGGACGGCATGAGCACGTCGCCGACGATCGAGGTGACGATCTTCCCGAACGCGGCGCCGACGATCACGCCCACCGCCAGATCGATCACGTTCCCCCGGTTGATGAAGTCACGAAACTCGGTGAGCACGCTCATCGCTTCGTCCCCTCCATGAAGCTCCAGCGCACCCCGTTCAAGTCCGTGACCGTGAACAGCTTGGCGCCCCAGGCTTGCTGCTCGGGCGCGCTCGGGTTGCCGCCGGCCCGGCGCACTTGCTCGAAGAACGCGCCCAAGTCATTCACCGTGAGTGACAGCTCGACTCCCGCAATCACGCCGCCGCCGGGTCTTAGCCCGATGCGGCTCTCGCCGGCGCGCACCTCGGCGTACCAGGGAGACGTGGCGCTCGTCCACTCCTGCAGCGCGCGGCGCGTGGCGGGGTCCCAGTAGCCCTGGAAGTCGAAGCCGAGGACCTTGCGGTAGAACTCGACGCTCGCGACCACGCTCGGAACCGCGAGCGTCACCTGCAGCGAAGCGCCTGTGAACATCGCGTGCATCATCTCACTTCTCGCGCTCGAGCGCGGCTCGGATCCTCGCGAGCTCCCGGCGGCGCACCGCATCGAGCTTCGGGTAGTCGACTCCCAGGGCCCTCAGCGTCTCGACCAGCGCGGCGGCGACGACCAGGCGCGCGAACCACTTGTGATCCGCGGGCACGACGTACCAGGGCGCGTGCTCGGTCGATGTGGCGCGCACCATCTCGTCGAAGGCGCGCTGATACTCGCCCCAGTGCCCGCGCTCCGCTATGTCGCCCGGCGCGAACTTCCAGTTCTTGTCGCGCTGCTGCAGGCGCGCGAGAAAGCGCCGCCGCTGCTCCTTCTTCGAGATGTGGAGCAGGAACTTCACCACGGCGACACCGTTGCGTGTCAGGTAGCGCTCGTGGGCGACGATGTCCTCGAAGCGCTCGCGCCAGATGTGCTTGGTGAGCAGCGGCTTGGGCAGATGCTCGGCCGCGAGCAGCTCGGGGTGCACGCGCACCACGAGCACTTCCTCGTAGTACGAGCGATTCCAGATGCCGATCCGCCCGCGCTCCGGCAGACAGCGCGTCGTGCGCCACAGGAAGTCGTGGTCGAGGTCCTCCTGGGACGGCTGCTTGAACGACCAGACCTGACAGCCCTGCGGGTTCACGCCCGACATCACGTGCGCGATCGTGCTGTCCTTCCCCGCGGCGTCGATGCCCTGAAACATCGCGAGCAGCGCCCAGCAATCCTGCGCGTAGAGCTTCTGCTGCAGCTCGCGCAGCGCGTCGAGGCCCTCGGCGAGCCCCTTCGCGGCCTCCTCCGCCGACTCGATGTGCGCGGTGTCGTCCGGATCCACGTGGCGCAGGCGGAAGCGAGCGCCGTCTTCGACTCGACAGCGGTCCGCGAGCGCGCGCAGGCTGGGCTGGTTGGGCATCCCGCTCCCGGCCGAGTCTATCGCGCGCCGCTGCCACGGGCGCGCCAGATCGCGACGACGTCCGCGTAGCGCCCGCGCGTGTCCGCGACGCGCCGGCGCAGGCCCACGAGCGTGTCGAAGGGAGATTGGCGCACGGTCTCGCGCAGAAACGCGACGGGCAGTGAGCCGCCCGGATCCGCGGCCACGGTGTAGGTGACACGCGTGTGCGTCGCATCGAGCGCATCGAGCTCGAACTCGCCCTCGAGATGCGGCATGCGCACCAGGTCCGCGACCGGCGGGAGGGAGGCGTCCTCGCGGCTCGCAAAGCGCACGCTGAGTCGTCCGGCTCCGACGACGCGCGCCTGGCTGCGAAAGACCACGTCGCGGTCCGTCGCCGGCCAGCGCGCGTCGAGCACCTGATAGACGAGCTGCGCGGAGTCACTCTCCCGCGCGAGCACGCGGCTCTCGCGGCATTGCCACATCCACTGCGTCTGCGCGGGCACGTCGAGAATCACGGCCAGGATCTCGTAGGCGTCGGCGGCGATCTCGAGCTCGCCGCGGAAATCCGGCAGCGCGCGGCCCGGGGCGTCGCGCTCGCTCACCGAGACGCCGTCGTCGCGGTAGAGTGACCGCCAGCTCTCGTCGGCGCGCGCGGCTCGCGCGGCGAACGCGGCGAGCAGCGCCACCAGGACGAGCCCCGCTCTACGTGGGCTTTTCGAGCAGGAACGCGACATAGCGCGAAGCACGCCGTACCTCGCCGTGTGCGCGCATCAGCTCGACGAGCGCCGGCCATTCGTCGCGGCGAATGCGCGTGAGTCCCGGCCGGAGCGCGCACCAGAACGCGCGACCCGCGCGCGTGTTGCCCGTGCGCGCGAGGAAGCTCGCGATGTGCTGGAAGCGGCCGATCACCGCGCCGGTCCAGTCGCGGAACGCGCGCTCGCGAAAGCCGACCTCGCGCGCGATGGCGCGGTAGCGCGCGAGCGGCTCGAACTCCGAGAAGCGCCACGTGTCGCGCACCAGCCGCTCGGGATCGAGCTCCTCGATGCGCTCGGGCCGCGCGTCGCCCCAGGCGAAGTCGACGAGCGCGAGCCGCCCGCCGGGCCGGAGCAGGCGCCAGCTCTCTTCGAGAAATGAGCGCCGGCCCTTGGTGCCGAAGTGAAACGCCGCCTCGAGACAGAGAACTGCGTCGAACGAGCCGTCGCCGAGATCGATGCCCGCGCTGCGCACGGGCAGGCGAGTCACATCTGCGACCGCGAAGCGCAGCCGTGGGTCGCTGCCGAAGCGGATCTGCGCTTCGGCGACGTTCTCGGGCAAGAGGTCGAGCCCCACCGCCTCCGCGCCGCGAGCCGCGATGCGCGCGGTCGTGCCGCCGCGACCGCAGCCGGCGTCCAGCGCGCGCTCGCCGGGGGCGGGCGCGAGCAGATCCAGCGCGTGTGCCACGAGGCGCCGCTGGAACGGCGCCATGCCGAACGCGAGCCCGGGCAGCGCTGCGAGTGGGTAGTAGCCGAGATTCACCAGCTCCCCCCAGCCCCAGGCCTCGAGCGCGCGGAATGCGACGCTCGAGCCGTCGTAGGCGCCGCGAATCGTCTGCTCGTCGCTCACCGGCGCAGCATACGCGAGTTGACTCGCGCCCCGTGCTTCCGCCATACATGGTGACGAATGAAAGCTCGCAGCCTCGCGCTCCTCGCCGCGGTGCTTGCATGCGCGTCGCTGGCGCGCGTCGCGCACCCCGCGCAGGCTGTGGCGCTGCCCGAGCAGAAAGAAGTCGAGGACGCTCTGCCCGAGGGCGGTTCGCTGACCGGCAGGCAAATTTTCGACCGCTTCCTCGACAACCGCCTGCACTCCGCGGTCCAGTACCAGACGGTGATCTCGCGCGATCCCGGCGGGAACGAGCAGCGCTCGCGTTTCTGGGTGCGCTGGAAGGACTACCGCGACAAGGACAAGAAGGCGGTGGACGGCGTGCTCGCCAAGACGCTGGTGAAGTTCGAGGACCCGCAGGACATGCGGCAGACGGGCTTTCTCATGGTCGTGAACGAGGACCGCTCCAACGATCAGTTCGTCTGGTCGCCCGCGACGGGCCGCGTGCGCCGCGTGCAGCTGCGCGGGGTGGGCGTCATGGGAACGGACTACACCTTCGACGACATCGCCTGGAAGAACGTCGAAGACGCCGACTACGCGCGCCTGCCCGATGACGCGATCGACGGCGTGCCGGTATATGTCATCGAGGTGACGGCAAAGCCGTTCGTCGACTCGGCGTACAAGACGGCGCGCACCTGGCTCGAGAAACGGCACTACGTGCCGCTGCGCACCGTCTACCGCGACGCGAACGGCGTCGATCTGCGCGAGATGCGCGCGCTGCCGGCCAGCGTGCACGATTTCGCGGGGACGTGGATCGCGACCGAGTCGACCATGTCGAACCTGAAGGAGCGGACCTCGACGACGATTCTCGTCGACAAGCTCGACGCGAACGTGGCGCTCTTCGATCGTCACTTCTCGACGCTGCAGCTCACGCTGCGCCGCTAGGAGACGACCAATGCGACGGACCGCGCTTGCCATCGCGCACCCCGGCGAGGGCGCGATGGAGAAATCCGGCCGCAAGGCCGACGAAGCGGTCGAAGACGCCAAGGATGCGGTCGAGAAGTGACTCAGGCGGCGTCGCCCTGGGCGGCGCGCTGGGCTTCGGCGACCTGAGCGGCTCGCGGCTGCACGAGCTTCTGGAAGCGCACGACCAGCGCCGGCAGCATCAGCACGTCCGTCGCGAGACAGAGCGTCATCGTCATCGCGGTCAGGTAGCCGAACTGCTGCAGGGTCGCGAAGCTCGAGAGCGTCATGACGCAGAAGCCGGTGATCTCCATGGTCGAGGTCACGACCATCGCGCGACACACTTCGCGCGTGCACTCGACGACGCCGCGCTCCGCGGCCATGCCCTCCGCGCGCCGGTGCCGGAACGCCTGCAGATAGTGAGACGTGTCGTCGACGGTGATGCCGAGCGCCACCGAGCCGATCAGGCTGATCGGGATCGAGAGCGGCGCCACCCCGGCACCCAGCGCGCCGTAGAAGAGAAACACCGGCAGCACGTTCGTCGGCATCGCCAGCACGCCCAGGCCGAAGCTGCGGAACACGACGGTCACGATCAGCAGACACATGCCGATCGTCAGCGTGAGCTGCGCGATCTGATTGCCCGCGATCCCGTCGGCTCCGCGGTTGATGCGGATCGCGTTGCCCGTGACGTCCGCGTGGATGCCGTCGGGGAGCCTCTCAGCGTCGAGCTCGCGGTGGATCGCGTCCTCGAGCTCGCGCAGCGCCGCCGAGCCGAGGCGGTCGGTGCGCACGAGCAGGTTCGCGCTCGAGTGATTCGAGGTCGCGAACGCGCGCAGCTTCTCCTTCGGGATCATGAACATCAGCTCGGCCAGCTCGCCGCGCGTGTCCGGTACGCGCGCCTCGGCGGGGTCGCCGTTCTCGAGCGCCTGGCGCGCGACCTTCACCAGATCCGCGGCCGAGATCACCGCAGTGACTCCCGGGAGCTTCTCGATGCGCGCCTCCAGGCGATCGACGGCGCGCAGCGCGTCCGGCTCGCGGAACGTTCCCTCGGTCTGGCCCTCGAGCACGACGTAGATCGGCACCGCGCCGGTGAGCAGGCGATTCACGGCGTCGAAGTCCTGGCGCACCGCGGAGCTCCGGCGGAAGAAGGTGATGAAGTCCGTGTCGGTCACGATCCGCGGCATCAGCGCGCACGCGATCAGCGCGCACACGGCCCAGAACGCGAGCACGCGGCCCTTGTTCCGGATCTGCCACTCCGCCAGGCGCCCGAGCCAGCCCTCGATGTTGTGCTCGAACGCCTCGGCGAGGCGCGTTTGCGGCGAGAACAGCGCCTTGCCGCTCTCGTTGCGCAGCGGCAGGAGACACAGGAGCGCGGGCAGGCCCGTGAGCACGATGACCGTGATCGAGGCGACGCCGAAGACGCAGAAGCCGCCGAGCTCGTTCGTCGCGGGTATCTCGTTGATCAAGAGTGCCGCGAAGCCGACGATCGTCGTGAATCCCGCGATCAGCACGACCTCGGACGTGTAGGTGAGCATGCGCAGCGCGGCTTCGCGGGAGCTCTTGCTCTTCTCGGCGAACTCCTGGTAGCAGGCGTAGCTGTGGACGCCGGTCACGCCGCCGATCGTGATCAGCGCTGGACCCAACACCAGCGTGATCAAGTTCATGTCGGAGCCGACGACCGCCATCGCGCCGTACGCCCAGAACACCGACGTCAGATTGAAGAGCAGCGGCACGAGCGTGCCGCGTACCGATCCGGTCATGAGAAACAGCGCGATCACGGATACCAGCACGGCGATCGGCACGAGCCGCAGCAGATCGTGCACCAGGAGCAGGTGCGCCTGCGCGCGGATGTGCGGCCGGCCGGTGACGTGGAACCTCACGCCCGGGCGGGTGTTCGCGTCGAGGATGCGCGCGATGCGGCCATCGAGGTCGAGCTTCACGAAGTCGTCGTCGCTCATCGCGTTGAACGTGACGTTGATCGCCGCGGCCCTGGCGTCGCGCGAGACGATCGTCTTGGTGTAGAGCGGATCCGCCAGCGCGCGCGCGCGCAGGTCCGCGAGCGCCGCGGGATCGCCGGGTACGTCGTCGATGAAGCGGCCCATCTCGACGAGCTGGCTCTTCGCATCCCAGCGGTACGCGTACACGTCGACCAGGCTCTCGGTGCCGCGCACCCCCGGCAGCTTCTGGATCTGGTCGCTGACACTGCGCAGTGTCGCGAGACTCGGCAGCGTGAAGACGTCGTCCGTCTCCATCGCGATCACGAAGATGTCGTCATCGCCGAAGTCGAGGATCGCGCGCTGGTAGAGCGGCTCGCCGGGATCGTGCTGCGGCAGCAGTGGCTCGCTCGATGCGTCGATGCCGATGCGGAAGCCGAGCGGGTCCGGGCGGATCATCGCGGCGCCGAAGCCGAGCGTCACCAGCGCGAGCAGTGCGAGCACGGTGCGCGGGAAGTCCACGATCCAGGTCGGCCGGAACAGCGCGACTGCGGCTCCGAGGCCGAGCACCGCCCCGCTCGCGAGGCCGAACTGCAGGGCCGTCAGCACCTAAGCCGTTCCGAAGCGGTGCTCGAGCGCGTACTCGAGGAGGGTCGCGAGATACTCGCCGAGCGGCGGGGGCGCGAGGCCCGTGCCGGCGAGGGCCGCGGCGGTCTCGCGGTCGTCGAAGAGCAGCTCGGCGAGCATGTAAGGCACGTGCGTGCGCATCACCTGCGCGCCGAGCGCGAACAGGTCGGCCAGCTCCGGCGTCGCGTCGTCCGGCGAGACGATGCGCGGCACAGCGACCGTCGGCAGGCCGCGGCGCGCGAGCCAGCCATTCACGATCGGCTCCGCGCGCGCGAGGATGTCGGCGATTGCGAGCGCGCGCCCGGGCCCGGCCGAGAGCGAGTAAGTCGCGCCGACGGCCTGGGGCTGCGCGCCGAGCGCGACCAGCGCGTCGCACACGTAGTCGACCGGCACCGCGTCGATGCGCACGTCCGGCCGGCAGGGCAAGAGACTCGTCTTCCCGTAGATCACCCACTTGAACGGGTCGTAGAGCACCCGGAAGTGCGGCGTGCGCCCGGTGCGCGAGTCGCCGACGATGATGCTCGGCCGGTACACCGTCGTGCGTAGCCCGCGCGCGGCGTCGCGCACCAGAGCTTCCGCCTCCCACTTGCTCGCCTCGTAGGCGTTGTGGAACGGCGGGCGCGCGTCGCTGTCGCGCACGCAGAAGACCCCGGCGCGGTCGCCCGCGACGTACGCGGTCGAGACGTGGTGCAGATGCGCGCCGGCGTCGCGCGCGAAGGCGAGCACGTTGCGCGCGGCCGCGACGTTGATGCGCCGCGC
>DATFUE010000379.1:0-6011 GCA_035261165.1 Myxococcota bacterium | reverse complement strand
ACGAACTCCGCCATGATCCGGAAGAGCGTCCACGTGTCCTTGCTGCGGAATTCCGTCACGACCTCGCTCGGTATCGGAGCGCGGTTGCGGCGAGTTGACGTCGCCGCCGCAGCTGGTGCAGCGGATGCGAATGTCGTGACTCGACACGACGTGTGTGCCGTTCGTCGCCGCGAAGTCGAGGCCCAGCTGGACCCGCGCCTCGCGCACGCGCCCGTCCTCGCCGAGCGAGGCGTTGCCCCGCGTCTCGATGCTGACCCGGCCCGCGAAGTTCTCCGCGAGCTGGAGTGAGTCACGCGAGACCGCGCCGCTGGCGCGCAGCGCGAGCGGCCCGCCCGCCTCCTCCCAGCGCACCGGCACGTCGATGCCGAGCGCGTACTGACCCACGTGCGGCAGGATGCGCTTGGCGATCCAGGGCTTCCGATCCAGCGGCTCGCGGGTGGGCAGCGCGAACAGGATCCAGTCGAGCAGCGCGACGCCCGTCCACACCGGGTGCGGGCTGGTCCAGATCTCGTGAAGCGACGCGCCCGCCGAGTCGAGCGAAACCGACGCCACCGGGCGCGCGCGCAGCTCGAGCACGGTGTCACCGCCCGGTGTCTGCTCGTCCGCGCCCAGCTGCACCGGACCCTCCTGAGTCACTGCGCGCATGCCCTTCTCGGAGACCGAGAGCTCCGCGGCGCCGCCGGGCGCGCCCTCGACGCGGATGAAGTAGCGGTCGATGAACAGCTCGAGCTCGGTCGGTCCCGCCGCCGGGTCCGCACCGGGCTTCGCGCGCAGCACGAGGTCGGCTGCGCGCACGATCTTGACCGGCGTGCCGTCGACCTCGGTCGTCTCGTCGGCTTCGAAGCGGTAGCGCTGCTCGGGTGTCGCGCCGAAGCCGTACGGCGGCGCCTCGGCCTTCGAGCACGACAGGAGGACCAAGCCGAGGAGAAGGACGCGTTTCAAGCTGGACCCTATGTTAAGTTTCCCGCGTGGCAGAGCGCAGCGAAAACGGCGAAGGAGCCGCAGGCGAAGTCGACTTCGTCGCGCGCCTGCGCGCCGGCGACGAGGCAGCGTACGCGGAGCTGGTGCGCGCGCAAGGCGGCCGCATGCTGGCGGTCGCGCGCCGCCTGCTGCGCTCCGACGACGACGCCGCGGATGCCGTCCAGGAAGCGTTCGTTTCGGCGTTTCGCGCCATCGCCAGCTTCGAGGGCGGTGCCCGGCTGTCGACCTGGCTGCACCGCATCGTGGTGAATGCCGCGCTGATGAAGCTGCGGACGCGCTCGCGCCGGCCCGAGGTCTCGATCGACGAGCTGCTGCCCAAGTTCTACGAGGACGGGCACCACGTCGACGAGCCCTCCGAGTGGAAGAGCCCCTCGCAGCTCGACGCGCTCGAGCGGCAGGAGACACGCAACTTGGTGCGAGAGCAGATCGACAGGCTTCCGGCCGATTATCGAACCGTTCTCATGCTGCGCGACATCGAAGGCCTCGACACCAAGGAGACGGCCGAATTGCTCGGGGTGACCCCCAATGCCGCGAAGATCCGCCTGCACCGCGCACGACTGGCGCTGCGCGGGCTGCTCGACCCACACATGCGCGCTCGGGGGGCCCTGTGAACTGCCGCGAATGCACGGACTTCCTGATCGACTATCTGAACGGTGACCTGCCGGCGGCGCAGCAACGCGTGTTCGAAGGTCACCTCGAGCTGTGTCCGCCCTGCCTGACCTATCTCGAGAGCTACCGCGCGACGCTCGCCCTGGGAGAGCTGGTGCGCGACGAGCCCAGTGAGCCGCTGCCCGACGCGATGGTGCACGCGATCCTCTCGGCGCGCGCGCTGAAGCCGGAGAGCAACTAGCGCGCGAGTCCGATCAGCGCGCGCAGCACGCGCGCCGCGAGCGGCGTTAGGCGCGTTCGCGTGTAGGCCCCCGCGACGACCTTGATCAGCTCCGACTGAGTCGGGTACGGGAGGATCAGGTCGACCAGGCGGCCGAGGCCCGCGCCCGAAGCCATCGCCGTGGCGAGCGGCGCGATCAGCTCGCCCGCGTGGCGCGCGACGACCGTCGCGCCCACGATCGAGTCACTGCCCTTGCGCACGTGAACCTTGAGAAAGCCCGCCTCCTCGCCTTCGGCCCGCGAGCGGTCGTTCGCGGCGAGCGGGGCCTCGAACGTGTCGATCGCGATGCCCCGCGCCTGCGCGTCGCGCGCGTAGAGCCCGACGTGCGCGACCTCGGGATCGGTGTAGGTGCACCAGGGCATTTGCAGGTCCGCCACCCGCCGCCGCCCGAAGAAGAACGCGTTGCGCACGACGAGCTTCGCCGCGGCGTCGGCCGCGTGCGTGAACTTGGTCGCGAGACACACGTCGCCGGCCGCGAACACGCGCGGGTTGCTGGTGCGCAGGCGCGCGTCGACGATCACGCCGCGCGCGCGGTCGAACGCGACGCCGGCGGCCTCGAGGCCCATGTCCTCGACGTTCGGCGCGCGGCCGATGCCGACCAGCACCTCGTCCACCTCGACTTCGCGCTCCCCGCCCGGAGTCACGATGCGCAGCACCTTCGCCGTTCCGCGGCGCTCGACCTTCTCGAGCTTCGCGCCCAGGAGGAGCTCGACGCCGTCGCGCGCGAGCGCGGCCTGCACGAGCGCCGCGGCGTCGGGGTCCTCGCGGATCAGGACCTGCGGCGCGACTTCGATGAGGGTCACCCGCGAGCCCAGGCGCTGAAAGCTCTGCGCCAGCTCGCAGCCGACCGGACCCGCGCCGATCACGGCGAGGCGGGCCGGACGCTCGACCAGGGTGAACACCGTCTCGTTGGTGTGGAAGCCGACCTCGGCGAGCCCGGGAATCGGCGGCGGCGCCGCGCGCGCGCCCGTCGCCACGACCGCGCGCTTGAAGCGCAGCTCGGCGCCGCCGACCGCGAGCGCGCGCTCGCTCGTGAAGCGCCCGTGGCCGAGGAACACGTCGACGCCGAGCTCGCTGTAGCGCCGCGCCGAGTCGTGCGGGGCGATCTCGGCGCGCACGCGCCGCACCCGCTCCATCACCGCGGCGAAGTCGACCTCGATCGCGCCCGACACCCGTACACCGAAACGTGTCGTATCGCGCGCATCCGCCGCGGCGCGGGCGGAGCGGATCAGGGTCTTCGACGGCACGCAGCCCAGGTTCAGGCAGTCTCCCCCGAGCAGGTGCTGCTCGACCAGCGCGACGCGCGCGCCCAGCCCAGCGGAGACGATCGCCGCGACCAGCCCCGCCGTGCCGGCGCCGAGCACCACCAGGTCGTAGCGCGGCTTCGGCTGCGGGTTCCGCCAGGCCGGCGGATGCACGCTCTCCAGCAGCGCGCGGTTCCAGACGTCGTCCGGCTCGATGCGCCCGAGCTCGTTCACGAGACCAGCGCGCCCCCGCAGCTCGAGCCCGCCCCCGCCGTGCAGCCGAAGCAATGACTCGCGGTGGCGACGCGCTCGCCCTCGAGCTCGTCGAGTGACTCGACGTCCCAGAGCGTGCGCCGGCCGTCCGCGGGCGCCAGATCGAGCACCTGGTTGAAGTCACAGTCGAAGAGCTCGCCGCGCCAGTCGACCGACACGGTGTCGCGACACATCAGGTGCGGCACCGCTTCGGGATTGAAGTGATTCACGAGCAATCCCTGGTAACGCTCCAGCTCTCCTCGGCGCACGAGCCAGTCGGCGTAGCGGCGAATCGGCATGTTGGTCAGCGTGAGCAGGCGCCCGAAGGAGATCTGGAAATTCGCCTCGAGCTCGCGTTTGTAGTCCGCCTCGAGCTGCGCCTGGGGCGGCGGCAGCGAGGGGCCGACCGGGTTGTAGACGAGGTCGAGGACGAGCCCGCTGCCCGGCATCCCGTAGCCGAGGCGGTTCAGCGCCTGCAGCGCGGCGATGCTGCGCGCGAACACGCCCCGCCCCCGCTGTCCGTCGACGTTGTCCTGCGAGTAACACGGCAGCGACGCGACGATCTCCACGCGTTCGCGGGCGAGAAACTCCGCGGTGTCCTCGTGTCCCGGCTCGTCCAGGATCGCGAGGTTGCAGCGGTCGATCACGCGCCGGCCCAGGCGCCGCGCCTCGCGCACCAGCGCGCGGAAGCTCGGGTGCATCTCGGGCGCGCCGCCGGTGAGATCGACGAGCCCGATGCCCGGGCTCGCCGCCAGCAGCTCGAGCGCGCGCGCCACGGTGCGCGCGTCCATCGCCTCGGTGCGCTTGGGCGAGGACTCGACGTGACAGTGGTGACAGGCCAGGTTGCAGCGCCGCGTGAGGTTCAGCTGGAGGATGCGCGCCGCGCCCCGGCGCAGGGGCGGTAGATTGTGGGCTGCCAACGCGGCGTCGAAGGAGCTCATGTTGCGCAGAATACGCCAGCGCGCGGCGCGCGCCCTCGCCGCCCTGCTCGCGAGCGCGTGCCTGCTCGCCGGAGCGCCACACGCCCGCGCGGACGAGGACGACTACCGGCCGCCCGTCCACCTGACCGAGTCCGAGGTCGCGCTCGCCTTCGTCGAGGGTCGCTACACCACCCCGATCACGTGCAAGAGGACCGACGGCAGCCTGGTCGAGCTCGAGGAGTCGATCGTGCTGAAGGCGGCGCCCGAGTCAGGCGGCGGCAAGGCGCTGAAGGTGACGTTCTTCGGTGTAGACGTGGCCGACGCCGCGTACTGCTACACCCTGATCGAGCGCCGCTTGCTCGACCGGCGCGGGACGCTCTTCATCCACTTCCGCTCGCACAACCGGAAGGACCTCGGCGTCTCCGACTTCCGGCGCGCCGCGAGCGCGGGCCCGCTCACCTACAACGCGCACCGCGGCGAGCTGCACGTGCACGGACTCGGCTCGGAGGCCGACCCGGCGGAGGCGCGCGAGCTGCTCTTCGACGGCGGCGACAGCCGCATGGTCGTCCAGGCGATCCAAGCCGGCAGCGACGGCGCGAAGCTGCTCGCCGACTCCAGCGACCGCACCGGGGTCGCGCCCAACCCCGCCAGCAGACAATTCGCGTTCCACTTCTTCGCCAAGGACGGCACCGAGTTCACGTTCTACGGCGTCGAGGTGGCACGCGCGCGGAAGGCTCCCCCGTAAAGCGGGCTTGCGGGGCCGTCGATACGGCCAGAGCGACAGGGGTGGGCGGAAATGACCAAGGGACCGCAGGTCGAGCGGCGCAAGCTGCGCAGGATCCTGAAGCGGATACCGGCAGCGTTCGAAGCCGGCACTCTGCGCGGCAAGGGTCACGTGAAGAACGTGTCCAAGGAAGGCCTCTTCGTGCGCTCGAGCGTGCTGCCCCCGGTCGGCGGCGAAGTGCGCGTGATCTTCCACGACCGCAACGGCAGCAAGATCGAGATCCGCGGCACCGTGCGCTGGACGACCGACCAGCTCCCCGCCGCCGAGAAAGCCAAGCCCGGCTTCGGCGTGTTCATCGCGCGCGGCAACGGAGACTTCGACGACTTCTTCGAGCAGATCCTGCTCGGCTGACCCCTGCCCCTTCGCCCCGCGCCCACGCCCGCTAGACTCCGCCGCACGTCCCCGTAGCTCAGGTGGATAGAGCGGCTGCCTCCTAAGCAGCAGGTCATGTGTTCGAGTCACATCGGGGACGCCCAATCGAGACGCGCACTTAGGGTCGATTTCGCCGCTCGCTCGGATGAGGCGAAAGCGGCGCGGGGCGGCGCCCGGGAAACCGGCCGCTAGAGGCGCCGCCAGCCTCTCGACATTCGCCCGAGCAGGTCGTCCGCAATCTCCGCGACTGGTTCCTCCTGCAAGGCGATGAGTAGGCCGAGGCGGGTCTGCACCGCCAGCAGGTCGTTCACGACACTCCACGCTTCGGCCGCATCCACGCTGTTCGCGGCGTAGCCGAGATCGACGAGGTCGATGGCGCGATCGAGCCCGCGAACGGTCGCCGCGTATGCAGCCTCGAGTCCGGCGCGCGTCAGCTGACGAGCAGACCGGGAGATGTGCTCCGCGAGGTCACTCAGGTCCGCAAGACGCTCTCGGGGATCTAGCTTCTCATCATCGAAGTCGTTCACGATCGGGTCCCCCTTGCCGCCAAGATAGCGCCGTTCCGCAAG
>DATFUE010000378.1:0-4460 GCA_035261165.1 Myxococcota bacterium | reverse complement strand
GAGGTCGAGCTTCGACAGATCCTCGGCGCGCGCGGGCCGTCCGCCGAGAAACACCAGGGTCGCCAGCAAGAAGAGTCCGATACGGCGCATGTGCGCGCATTATACCCGCGCCGTTCGGGGGGAAACTCGTGCAGAGAGCCGAGGGGGGACTGCTACGACTCGTGTAGACTGCGAGCGTGGCTGTGATCTGGATCGTCTCCGAGGAATCGACGCTGGCGGCGGTCCTCGAGCACCACGTCGCCGACCTCGGCGAGACGTGGCTCGGGACGCCCGATCGCGACGCGTTCAAGGACGCGCCGCCCGCCGACCTGTTGCTGCTCGTCGCAGTCACCGAGACCGGCGGCCGCACGGAAGTGCTCGAACGCTTGCTCGCGTTCGTGCGCCAGATCCCGACACGCCGCCGTGTACCCGCGCCGGTCCTGTTCGTCGTGGCGCAGCCGGGCGGGGCATCACTCGCGCGCCTCTTCGACGACCGCGTCGCGAGCGCGCTCGAGTTCCCCTTCGACCCGGACGATCTGGTCTCGCGCGCGGCGCTGCTGCTCGCCGGGACCGAGTCACCCGCCAGCGTGCGCGAGCGCGCGCGGCAGCTCTGGGTGCGTGCGGAGGTCGAGCGACAGTACGCGGGCCTCGATCTCCCCGCGCTGCGCCAGGCCGTCGACCCGCGCGGCGCGCACCGGCCGGTCTTGTTTCTCGGCGAGCCGGGGACGCGCCGCGGCTTGCTCGCGCGCTACGTGCACATCTTCGCCGAGCCGCCGCGCGACGACTTCGTGCTGCTCTCTCTTGCCGACACCGCGCCCGGCGAGCTCGAGCGCACGTTGCTCGCGCGCACCGCCGGGCGACGCACGAGTGTGTATCTGCCGCGCCTGGAGCGGGCGCCACGGGAGCTGCAAGAGGAGCTCGCGCACCTGCTCGGCGCGAGCGGCGCGCTCGCGGTCGAACCGATCCGCTGGCTCGCCGCGGCGGTGCACCCCGCGAGCCTCGCGCGCGCGCTGCGCGAGCTGTCCTGGCTGCGCGTGACTCTGCCTCCGGTGCGCGCGCGCGCGGATCGCGCCCAGCTCATCGCCGGCGCGCTGCGCGACGCTTCGGAGCGCCACGGCCGCGAGCTGTCACTCTCCGCCAAGGCGCGCGAGCTGCTCGAGAGCTACATATGGCCGGGGAACCTGGAAGAGCTCGACCGCGTGATCGACGACGCAGTCGTCAGCGCGCCGGGGCCGGAGATTCGAGTCGAGGATCTCGCCCGCATTCCGCGCCGCGCGCCGCGCGGCCCAGCGGCACGCGCGCCGGAGCCGGTGGTGCCGGCGCCGGTCGCCGCGCCGCCGGTCGCCCGTGCGCCAGCGCTCGCGCCCGACCTCGATGTCGACCTCCGGCCGGAGCCCGAGCCCGAACCTGAACGGGTGGTCCGGGTCGAGCCGGAGCCCGAGGACAGGCTGGGCGGTGACGAAGACCTGATGCTTGCGACCTTCGAGCCGGCGGAGCCCGCACCGAGACACGAGCTCGAGAGCGACGCGGACCTCGTGCCCCAGAGCGAGCTGGAAGAAGAGCTCGAGCCCGAGACGCGCGTGTCAGCGCCGGCGGCCGCGCCGCCGCCGGTCGGGGCCGGCCTGCGCGAGCTGCTCGCGCCGCTCGCGCAGGAGATTCGCAAGCCGCTGCGCGCGGTGCGCACCTACGCGAGCCTCGTCGAGCAGCGGCCGAACGACGTCTCGGTGCGCCGCGAGCTGCGCACGCTGGTCGAGGAGGACCTCGGCGGCGTCGACGAGACCTTGCAGCGCGTGGAGCGCTTCGTGCGCTTCGGCGCGCCGAGTCCCCGGCCGTTCGAGCTCGCGGTCGTGCTCACCAGTGAGCTCGACGCGCGCCAGTCGCTGGCGCGCGCGCGCGAGCTCGTGGTGCTGCGCGAGCTCGACTTCGAGGCGCCGCCGCTCGTCGCCGACGAAGCGCAGGTGCGCTTCGCCGTCGGCGCGCTGCTCGACCGCGCGCTGCGCCTGGTGCCGCGCGGCGGCGACGTCTATCTGGGCAGCGCCTGGAACCGCAAGCGCGACGAGCGCCCCGCGGGACATCGCATCCTGCTGCGCTTCCACAGTCCCGAGGACGTGCTTGCCGGCCCGCTCGACGACCCCGACACGGCGTTCGTCGAGGTGGTCATGGCGCGCGACATGGTCGCGCGCGCCGGCGGAACCTTCGCGGTCGACGCGAGCGGTCCGCAGGACAACGTCATCCTCGTCGAGCTGCCCGGCTGACACACTCCGCGCACCTCTGCTAGCGTCGACTGCTTGGCGCTACCCGCGCTCGTCAAGAGACTCGCCGCCGTCGTCACCGGCGCGGACGCGGAGCTCGACTCGATCAGCGTGCACTACGCACCCACGCGCGGCTGGCCGCCGGAGCTGGTCGATCGCATCGCGCTCGCACCCGTCGGCGAGCTCGCGTTCGTCGCGGGTGTCGGCCGCTGGCTGCGGATGCTGCGCGCGGCTCGCGTGCACCTCGACGGCGATCCGTACGAGCTGTGTCGCGACGTCGAGCGCGCGGCCGAGCTGGCGCGGCGCTGCATCGGCACGACCCTGCAGCTCGTCGTCGCGCGCCGACTCGAGCGCTCACTCACGCTCTGGACCGACGCTGGCGTCGAGCGGTTGAGCGCGGTGATCGACTTCACCGAGAGTGCAGACGGGCTCTGGATTCGCCGGCGCGGCGGCGGCCCGATGCTGCACGTCGCGCGCGAGAATTTGATTCGCTTCGAGTCGGCGGCGTTGGAGCGCCTCGAGGTCGTTTCCGTCGAACTTCCGCGGCGCTGTGCATGACATGTGCGTCGAATTCACTTGCATGCGATCGCTACCTCTGATTTAAGTGGTACCGCGGGTTGCTGCTGCCCCGCGCCGGTCCGGGTCCTTCATCGGGGGGTGGAAGGTCCGAGAGTGGCTGCGGGGCAGCACCCCGCATCGAGCGCTCCCGCGCTACCTTCCCGGCCCCGATGGAGTCCTCACGGCTCGAGAAGCCGTGGCTCGTCGCAGGAGGTGCGAAGTGTTCGGCATCGGCATGCCCGAGTTGCTCGTCATTCTGGTGGTTGCGCTGATCGTGCTCGGACCGAAGCGGTTGCCGGAAATCGCACGCTCGCTCGGAAAAGGCATGGCCGAGTTCCGCAAGGCGTCGTCGGAGTTTCAGCGCACCATCTCCGCTTCGCTAGAGGAGCCGCCGCCGGCCGCGCCGCCGCGCAAGCCCGAGCCCGAAGCGGCGAAGGTCGCCGAGCCGACGACGCCCGCGCCGCCGCCGGCGCCGGAGAAGGACGCGAGCCGAGATGGATGACACGCCGCGGCCGATCCTCGAGCACCTCGAGGAACTGCGGGTCCGTCTGCTCTGGATCATCGGCGTGTGGGCGCTCGCGTCCTGCGCCGCGAGCTTCTACTCGAAGGAGCTGTTCGCGATTCTGATGGCGCCGGCGGTGAACGCAGTGCGCGCCTCGGGCAACACCCTGATCGCGGTGGCGCCGAGCGAGCTGTTCATGACCTATCTGAAGACCGCGATCCTGTCGGGCTTCATGGTCGCGATGCCGGTGGCGCTCTGGCATCTGTGGGCCTTCGTCGCGCCCGGACTGTACGAGAGCGAGCGCCGCTACGCGCTGCCGTTCGTGGTCTCGACCTCGACACTCTTCGGTGTCGGGTGCCTGTTCGGCTACTTCGTCGCGTTCCCGGTGATGTTCGAGTATTTCGTTTCACTCGAGGCGGACTTCGTGCACACCAGCTGGACCACGCAGTCGGTGTTCAGCTTCTGCTCCGGCATGTACCTGGCGTTCGGGCTGGCGTTCCAGCTGCCGATCATCCTGGTGGGCCTGGCGCTGGCCGGCGTGATCACCCCGCAGTGGCTCGCGACGCAGCGGAAGTACGCGATCCTGGTCGCCTTCATCGTCGGCGCGATCCTCACGCCGCCGGACGCCACGAGCCAGATCATGCTCTCGGTTCCGCTTTGCCTGCTGTACGAGCTCTCGATCTGGGTCGCCCGCGCGGTCGTGCGCCGGCCGGCGCAGGCGCCCAGCCTGCTGCCGGCCGCGGGCGAACGAGACGGCTGATGCCCGCGGCTCGTGTCGAGGCCGTGCTGCTCGACATGGGCGGCGTGCTGCTCCCCGAGCTGCAGAGCTACGAGCGCGCGCTGCGCGACGTCGCATTCCTGGCGGCGCTGCGCGAGCAGGGGGTCGGCGATCCGGAGTCGTTTGTGATCGAGCGCGCCAAGCGCCTGCGCGAGTCCTACCGCGCGCTCGAGAGGGAGTGCGCACAGCCAGACGTCGACGAGGTGTTGAGTGACTGCTCGCCGGTGGTGCGCAGCCTGCTGCTCGGCGCGTTCAAGCGCGAGGCGTCACCGCCGCCGTACGTCTTCGCGGGCGCGGTCGTGGCGCAGCTCGCGCGCCGCTACCGGCTCGGGCTGGTCTCGAACAATGCGATGCCCGGCGACCACCACGCCGCCGTGCTGCGAAGACGTAC
>DATFUE010000377.1:0-7176 GCA_035261165.1 Myxococcota bacterium | reverse complement strand
CGGCCTGTGCGAGCCGCGACTCGTGCTTCTTCGCCTCCTCGACGACGACGCGAATCACCCGGTGGCGGCGGCGCTGGTCGAGCTTGTTCCACTCGCCCGTCGTGCCCATGACGAAGAGCACGTCCGCACCGCGCCCGCCCTGGATCAGATAGCGGACGAGCCGACGCTGATCCGTGTCGTTCGGCTCGCCGTCGGGCGACAGGCACGAGACGATCGGAATCGAGAGGCCGCGGCGCGGCGCGTAGTCTTCCAGCGTTCGCACGCGCTCGACTCTACGTCCCCTGCTCGCGCGGATCCAGCGCGTCGCGCAGCGCGTCGCCGAGCAGGTTGTAGGCAGTCACGGTGACGAAGATGGCCGCGCCGGGAAACACGGCGAGCCACCACGCCGTGGTATTGGACTGCGCGACCGACAGGATCGAGCCCCAGGTGACGAGCTGGGCAGGCACGCCGATGCCCAGGAACGACAGCCCCGACTCGGTGAGGATCGCGCTGGCCACGCCGAACGACATCGACACGAGCACGGGCGCGATCGCGTTCGGGAGCACGTGGCGCCACATGATGCGCGCATCGGAGGCGCCCAGAGTCTGAGCCGCCGCGACGTAGTCCATGGCGCGCACCTTCAGGAACTCGCCGCGGATGAGTCGCGCGATGCCGACCCAGCCGGTGAGTCCGAGGATCGCCATGATCAGATAAATCGAGGGCGGGAAGGTCGCGGCAACGGTCAGGATCAGGAAGAACGTCGGCACGCCGAGCATGATCTCGAACAGCCGGGACAGCACCAGATCGGCCGCGCCCCCGTAGTAACCCGCCAGCCCGCCGAGCGCGATGCCGATCGTCGCTTGAATCGCGACCACCACGAGCCCGACCGTGAGCGAGATACGAATCCCGTGCAGCATGCCAGCCGCCACGTCGCGACCGAGGCCGTCGGTGCCGAACCAGTGCGCTCGGCTGGGCGGTTCGAACACGTCCCCGGTGATGTCCGGCGCGGTGGGGCTGTACGGGATCGGCGGCCAGTAGACTGCCTCCGCGCGCTCCGCGAGCGCCGCGAAGCGCTGGTTCACGAGCGGCGCAGGCCATTGGCGAACGCCCAGCCACACGCCGTAGTCGATCGCGATCGGGTAGTAACTCTCGCCGTCGAGCTTCAGGTAGTACGGCTTGTCGCTCGCCAGGAAGTCGGCCGTCAGCGCGAGGAGGCCCAGCGCCGCGATGACGCACAGACCGAAGCCCGCGCGGCGGCGGAGGAGGAGCTCGCGCCAGACGCGAGCAACGGCGCCGTCGCTCGAGTCACTCATGTGTTCGCGCTCGCGTAGCTGACTCGCGGGTCGACGACCGCTAGCGCGAGGTCTGCGAGCAGGATCCCCAGCAGCGTGAGCCCCGCGGTCGTGGCGAAGAGCGCCAGCACCACTGGGTAGTCGCGCGCCAGCACCGCCTCGTAGCCGAGCTGTCCGAGGCCCGGGATCGAGAAGATGCGCTCGATGATCACCGAGCCGCCGATCAGCCCCGGCAGGATGCCCGCCAGAATGGTGACCATGGGAATGAGTGAGTTCCGCAGCATGTGCGACAGCACGACCGTGCGCTCGGGCACGCCCTTCGCGCGCGCGGTTCGGATGAAGTCCTGGCGCGCGTTCTCGAGCATCGACGAGCGCAGGTAGCGCGAGATCTCGGTGTAGCTCCCCAGGGTCGTGACGAACAGCGGCAGGGCGAGGTGATTCGCGAGATCGCCCAGGCGCCGGAACACCGACCACTCGGGGGTGTAGTCGAGCGAGTGCAGGCCGCCCGGCGGAAACCAGGCGAGATAGTCGCCACCGCACAGGAACACGATCAGGAGCACGCCGACCCAGAAGCTCGGCAGCGAGTAGAGCGCGAAGATCACCCCGGTCGAGACCTGATCGAGGCGGCTGCCGGAGCGGACCGCGGAGTGTATGCCGAGCGGCACCGCCGCCAGATAGGTGATCAAGATGGCGAAGACCTCGATCCCGACGGTGACCGGCAGCCGCGCGCGGATCTTGTCCCAGACCGGCTGGCGATCCTTCAGGCTGCGGCCGAAGTCGCCGCGGACGAGGTGCGCGAGCCAGTCGACATACTGCACCGGGATCGGCCGATCGAGGCCGAGCTCATGGCGCAGCTCCGCCTTCGCCCGCTGCGCATCCGCGAGCTTCTGGGTGCTGATCCCGGCCTGCCCCGAGGCCAGTCCGCCAGAGAGATACATCTCCACCGGATCGCCGGGGGCGAGGTGCATGATCGCGAATCCCGCGAACGTGATGGCGACGAACGTCGGCACGAACAGCGCGACGCGACGCGCCGCGTAGGCGAGCATCGCGCCGTTCATCAGTGGTACTTCTGGAGCCGGGCCGGCACCCACCACTCCGCTTCGTTGCTGCCGCCGGTCGGGTACCAGGTGACTCCCTGGAAGCGCTTGTCGTACGCCGCCAGTGACTTCGGCGCGTACACGAACGTGTACGGCTGGTCCTCGTAGAGGATCTCCTGGACCTCGTCGTACATCGCCTTGCGCTTCGCGGGGTCGAACTCGGTGCGGTACTGGGTCAGCAGCTCGTCGACCCTCGCGTTCTTGTACGAGATGTGATTCGAGCCGCCTTCGACCGCCTGCGACGAGTGCCAGATCTGGTAGAGATCGGGCGGCTGCGCGCCGCTGGCGGTCCAGCCCAGAATCACGGCGTCGTAGTCGAAGTGCTTCACCCGGTCGAGCAGGATCGACCAGTCGACCATGCGGAAGCTCGCGCCGATGCCGGCGCGTTTGAGCTCGTCGATCACGACCAGGCCGAGGTTCTTGCGGTCGTCGTTGCCGGAGTTCGAGATGATCTCGAAGCGCAGCGGCGCGCGCCCGCCCGAGCCGTCGTCGTGGTCGAGGATCCCGTCGCCGTCGCTGTCGCTCCAGCCCGCTTCGGCGAGCAGCGCCTTGGCCTTCGCAGGGTCGAACGGCCAGGGCGCGAGCTTCTGGTCGTACTCGGGCCGGCGCGGGTAGATCGGCGACTCGACCGGATCGGCCAGCCCGAGCATCACCTTCTCGCAGATGTTCTTCTTGTCGACCAGGTGAGACAGCGCCTGGCGCACGCGCTTGTCCTGGAAGATCGGCTTGCGCAGGTTCCAGCCGATGTACGTGAAGCTGGCGGACAGATCGACGTGCTTCTCGATGCGCTCGCCGAACTTCGGGTCGTTCGTCTGCTTGAGATACTGCACCGGCCGCAGGCCGATCACGTCGACGGTCCCGGCCTTCAGCGCGACCAGCGCCGCGTCGTAGTCGTTGAGCACCCGGTAGATGATCCGCTCGACCCACGGGTCGCCGAGCTCGGGATGCCCCGCCGCCCACGATTCCGGCCGGCGCCGCAGCTCGATCTTCTCGCCGGTCACGAAGTCGCGCCCGGGGTTCTCGAGCACCAGCGCGCCGGGACCCAGCGGATTGCGGTTGAAGCTCTCGTTGAACTGCTTCGCGAACCGCTCGGAGCGCTCCTTCTTCTCGGGCGCGAGCTCGTCGTACTTGTTGAGCTGCGCGACGCCGATGCCCTCGAGCAGGTTCTCGGGATCGTAGTAGTGCCGCGGGATCGGCGCGATGCCGCCGAGCACGTAGTCGTTCATGAAATAGGGCTGCGAGAGGCGAATGCGAACGGTGTAGGGTCCCGTCGCGGTCGCGTCGGCGACCGACTCGAAGTAGTTGCGCATGCTGGGCGCATTCACGTGCGGATGACGCACCGCCTTGAGCGTGAAGACCACGTCCTCGGCGGTGACTGGCTTCCCGTCGCTGAACGTGACGTCTTCGCGCAGGGTGTATTGGTAGACCAGGTGGTCGGCGGAGATCTCGGGCAGCTCCTTCGCGATGGAGGGCGCGAGCTCGAGCGTGGCGTTGTCGACGCGGATGAGCGGCGGGAAGATCCAGGCGAGCACGGATGCCGCACCGGCGTCGTTCGAGGTGAGCGGGTTCAAGTTCTCGGGATCGGCCAGCGCGTGGATCACGAGCCAGTCACCGCGCACCGGCGGCTCGCTCGTCGCGGGCGCTTCGGGCTGCGGGCTCGCCGCGGCGTTCTCCGCCTGGTCGCCTGACTTCTTCTCGCTGGGTCCGCCGCAGCAGACAGCGAGAATCGAGAGAGCGAGCGCGGCCGCCCGCGTGCGGAGTCGTGGCATGGGTTCCCCTCTTCGCGTCGGGCGCAGATCATGCCGTGCCGGAAAAGCACTCGCACGACTTCGGACGGGCGCTATGATGCAACGCAACTCTTCCCCCTTCGAGGCCGTCATGGAGCGCAATGCACCACGCAGCAGCGGAGTGCCGCTCGATCTCGTCGATCTCGTGATTCGCAGCGAGACGAACGGCGAGGAGGGGGGCGAGACGATCCGAGTCTGGTTCGACGAGACGGGAATTCACTTCCGACACTCGAACGGCTCGCGCACGGAGGGACACCTTCCGTGGTCGCTCGCGATCGCGATGTCCCTCTTGCCACCCGACGTCCCACGCGTGGGAACGATCATCGAGGCCGCGTAGGCGTTGATCCCCGTAGCCGTTCCCTCGGTCGTCGCACTGCTGGCCTTCGCGCTGGGGTTCGGCGCGGCGGCTCTCTGGCGGCGCGGCGCGCGCCGCGCCGCGGCCGAGCCGGTCGCGAGCGAGGTGCCTCCCGAGGTGAAGCCGCTCACGCCGGTTCGGGACACCAGCCCGGAAGACACTGCCGAGCGCGGCGCCGCGCCGCACCTGATCACGCTGATCGGCGACGCGATGCGCGAGCCTCTGCGCCTGCTGCGCCGCGCGAGTGACACGCCGAGCGAGGCGATCGCGCGCCTCGAGCGAATCGCCTGGCAGACGCGCATGCTCGTCTCGCGCCCGCGGCCGATGCGCGCGGCGCCGACGTCGCCCGTCGCGCTCCTGCAGGAAGCCGCGGAGCAGATTCCGCTCTTGCGCGACGGCTCCGTCGGCGCGTCGTGGAGCCTTTTGAACCGGCAGCCGGTGTACGTGGATTCGGATCGCATCCGCGGGGCATTCCGCGGGCTGCTCGAGTCGGGCGCGGAGCTGGCAGGCCCCGGCGGCCGGGTCGGAATCAAGATCCTGCACGGAAAGGCACCCGGCTTCCCGGTGCAGATCGAGATCGAGATCGGGCGCCGCGGCACGGAGCTCGACCCGCTCGTGCTGCTCGTGACCCGCCACTTGATCGAGAGCCAGGGCGGCCGCCTCGAGCTCGATGGCAACGTGACGCGGATCCTGCTGCGCAACGCCGCCGCGGATCCGGTCATCGGGTCCGAAGCCTCGGTCGCGTAGCCAGCCGCTGGGTACCGGGGGTAGTTGTCCCCCTCAGCTTCCGCTCAAACCCCGTCGAACAGGACCGAGAGCGAGACGCCGAGCGCGGTGGCCAGCTTGCGCAGCGTCGCGACGGACGCGGCACTCTTTCCGAGCTCGATCTGCGAGATCAGGCTCACGGAGAGCGCGGTCTTGTTGGCGAGCTGGCGCAGCGTGAGCGCCCGGCTCTTGCGCAGCGCGCGGATGCGCGCGCCAAGCATCTGATTCACGCGCTCTTCGAGGTCGACGATCAGGCCCTTCTCGCGGATCGCGCGCTCCATCACGGAGCGCAGCTCCTCGAGGTCGAAGGGCTTCTGCAGATAGTCGAACGCCGCCGCCTTCATCGAATCGACCGCGGTCTGCACCGACGGATAACCGGTCATCACGATCACGCAGACGTCGGAGTCGATCGCGCGCACCTGGCGCAGCAGATCGACGCCGTCGACCCCGGGAAGGCGGACGTCGAGCAGCACAATTTGGTGTCGCCCCTGCCGGATCTCGACCAGGGCGTCCGCGGGCTTCGAAACGGTCTCGACCTTGAAGCCCTCACGCGTGAGGAATTCGCGCAAGTAGAGACAGATGTCCTCGTCGTCGTCGACCACGAGGACGCGCAGCTTCATGCGCTGTGGCACGGCGCAGTAGTCTAACGATCTCGCCCGATGCATGACACGAGAAATTTCGTGAAACCCTCAGCGCGAGGGCACGGGCGGCGCTTGGACCCAGGCGGGCGAGAGATCGCTCGATCCCAAGGTCGTCGCGGATACGCTCTCGACCGCGAGCGTCGCGATCGCGCCCGCGTCGTCGGCGAGCTCGATTCGCGCCGGGAAACGGATCTTCTCGAACGCCTGCCATGCGTCGAAGGCGGTGCGCGGCGGCCGGGCGCCCACGACCCGACGCAGCTCGAGCGAGGACTTCTCGATCCAGAGCTGCGCGGGCGCCTGTCGCGTGCCGAGCACCCAGCAGTCCGCGTCGCCGCAGCGCGCGAGCTCGTTGCGCTCCAGATTGATGCCCTCGGCCGCCAGCCAGGCGCGCAGCTCGGACTCACGGCGCAGCACGAGCGGAGTCAGGTCTGGCAGCCAGGCGGGCGGCGGAAGCCGGGTGCCTGCGGTGGCCCGACCACCCGACACGAGCCAGCGCCCACCCTTGTCGTCGGAGATGCGCGCGCCGAGCTCGGGGTGGAGCTCGATCACCAGGCGCGCCGGCGCGGACGAGTCGCGCGCGGTGAGCTTCGCCTCGACCCGGAGCGGCGTGCGGCCCGCGCGCGACTCCGCGAGCATGCCGACCACGCGGTCGCCCGGCACGACGAACGCGAGCCAGACGAGCGCGAGCGCGCGGGCGAGCGCCGCGCTCACCGGAGCCGGCGCAGCGCGCTCCGACCCGCGAAGCGGGCGCGCGCTCCGAGCTCACCCTCGATGCGCAGGAGCTGATTGTATTTCGCCACCCGATCCGAGCGCGAGAGAGAGCCCGTCTTGATCTGTCCGGCGGCCGTGCCGGTGGCGAGGTCGGAGATCGTGGTGTCCTCGGTCTCGCCCGAGCGGTGCGACACCACGCACGTGTAGCCGGAGGCCTCGGCGAGCGCCATCGTCTCGAGTGTTTCGCTGAGCGTCCCGATCTGGTTCAGCTTCACGAGCACGGAGTTCGCGACGCCGCGTGTCACTCCCTCGCGCAGGATGCGCGCGTTGGTCACGAACAGGTCGTCGCCGACGAGCTGGATCTTGCCGCCGAGCGCGTCGGTGAGCGCCTTCCAGCCGTCCCAGTCACCTTCCGCGAGTCCGTCCTCGATCGACACGATCGGGTAGCGCGCGACCCAGTCCTGATACAGGCGCACCATCTCGTCGCGCGTGCGAGTCACTCCCTCGCCCTCGAGCACGTAGCGCTCGCCGTCGAAGAACTCGCTCGCG
>DATFUE010000376.1:0-3119 GCA_035261165.1 Myxococcota bacterium | reverse complement strand
TCGCGCAGGCCGCGCGCCTGGAGGCCGTGCGGGTCGGGCGCCTGCGGCGGCGCCTCGAGGTGGCCCGGGCCGAGGTCGAGTTCCTCGAGGAGACCACCGGCAACCTGGAGCGCGCGCTCGAGCGCGGCGATACGAGCCTGCTCACCCTGGGCGTGCAGCGGGCCGCGCTCGAGGCCGCGCGCCAGGTGCGCCGCGACCTCGAGAGCGCGGAAGCGACCTCGGAGAGCACGCTGCTCTTGCGCCTCGGCATGCCTCCGGAGACCGCGCTCGACGTGTCGATTCGAGAGTCGCCCGAGGTGACTGCGACGCTCGTCGAGCTGCGCGCGGCGAGCGGGGAGTGTCTCACGCGGCGACTCGATCTCGAGGCGCTGCGCGCGGGCTACGATGCGCAGGAAGCGCAGCTCCGCCGAGCCGTGCTCGAGCAGCTGCCGGCGGTCACCGTCGGTCTCTCGCAGCAACGCAACGAGAGTCAGATCCGGTTTCTCGGCGGCTTCGTCAGCGCGAGCCTGCCGGTCTTCGATCACGCGCAGGGGCGCATCGCCCTCGCCGAGGCCACGCGGGAGCGTCTTGCGCGCGAGTTCGAAGCGCGCGTGATCGAGGCGCGCAGCGAGCTCGACGCCCTCGAACGCGCGCTCGAGATCGGCCGCCGCCACCTCTCCGAGGTCGAGCGCTCGCTCCCCGAGCTCACGCGGCTCGAGGCCTCGGAGCGCGCCGCCGCCAACCGCGGCGACGTCGACCGTGTCGCGTATCAGGCGGTGCGCAGCGCCCTCTTCGAGCTGCGACTCACCCAGGAATCACTCGCGCAGGCGCAGGCGGAGACTGCGATCGGGCTCGAGCTCGCCTGCGGCGGGCGGCTCGCGCTCTCGGAGCAGCGCTCGTGACTCGCGCGCTCGCGCTCGCGGCGCTGCTCGGCCTCCTCGCGGGGTGCGGAAGCGGGTCGAGCGAGCCGGACCCGCAGCCGACGGCGCCCGTCGAGACCACCGAGGTCTCCGTCGGTGCGATCGAGGAGACGATCACCGCCTTCGGCACGGTCGAATTCGATCCGGATCGCACGCGCGTCGTCCCGTTCGCGCGCGCCGGGCAGCTCGTGCGCGTCGCCGTGGTCGCGGGCCAGCCCGTCTCCAAGGGCGATCTCCTGGTGGAGATCGGCGCGACGCCGCCCGCCTCGCTCGACGCGCGGCGCGCGCGCATCGACCTCGAGTTCGCCGAGCGCGAGCTCGCGCGCATGCAGCGCCTGCTCGCGTCGCAGCTAGCGACCAACGCCGATCTCGACGCCGCGGCGAAGAACGTGGCCGCGAGTCGAGCGGCGCTCGAGTCGCTCGGCGGCGGGAGCGTGCCGCACGGGGAGCTGCGCGCCACCGAGGACAGCGTGGTGGTCGAAGTCATGGCGACGCCTGGGTCGCTCGTGCAGGCGGGTCAGGCGGCGCTCACGATCGCGCCGGCCGGCGCGGTCGTCGCGCGCGTGGGCTTCGAGCCCGAGGACATGCCGCACCTGGGTGAGTCCGCGGAGGTGCGACTCGAGCCGCTCTTCGGAGACGACCGCTCGCAGCCGGCGCACGGACGGATCTCCCACTTGCATCAAGGCGTGAACCCGGCGACGCAGCTCGTCGAGCTCTTGCTGCGCGTGGATCAGCCGCCGCCGTGGATGGTCGCTGGCGCGAAGGTGCGCGCCTCGGCGGTGACTCGCCGCGCGGAGAACGCCGTGCTGGTTTCGAACGATGCGCTGCTCGAGCGCGAGGGTCGCACCGGTGCGTTCGTCGTCGAGGACGGACGCGCGCGCTGGCGTGCCGTCGAGGTCGGGCTCGCGACCGACTCGATGGCCGAGGCGCGCAGCGGACTGCACGCGGGCGAGCACGTCGTGACCGCCGGGCGCACGATCCTGGAAGAGGGCATGCGCGTGCGCACTCCGGGCCAGCCGGAGCCCGAATGAGCCTGGCTTCCTGGCTCGAGTCACATCGCACCAGCGTCGTGGCGACTGCCGCCGTACTCGCGTTCGGCGGTCTCGCCTCGCTGTCCTCGCTGCCCGTCGGACTGTTCCCGTCGACGAGCTTTCCGCGCGTCGTCGTGTCCGTCGATTCCGGCGATCGGCCCGCCGACCGAATGATCATCGAAGTCACGCGCCCGATCGAGGAGTCGGTGCGCGGAGTACCCGGGGTCCGCAACGTGCGCTCGACGACCTCGCGCGGCTCGTGCGACATCTCGATCGACTTCGCCTGGGGCACGGAGATGATCGCGGCGACGCTCCAGGTCGACTCCGCGATCTCGCACGTCGCCGGCGCGCTGCCCACCGGAACCTCGTTCCAGACCCGGCGCATGGATCCGTTCGTGTTTCCGGTGCTCGGCCTGTCACTCGCATCGACGGCGAACCGCTCGCTCGTCGAGCTGCGCGATCGCGCGCTCTACGAGCTCGCCCCGCGCCTGTCCACCGTCGTGGGCGTCTCGCGGGTCGGCGTCCAGGGCGGCCGCTCCGCGGAGTTCCAGGTGTTGCTCGACCCGGCGCGTCTCGAGGCGCTGGCCCTGACCCTGGAAGACGTGGTCCGCTCGATCTCGGCCGCGAACGTCGTCGAAGCGGTGGGTCGGCTCGAGCAGGACGAGCGCCTGTACCTGTTGCTCGCCGACACCCAGGTCAGCGACGCGAGCTCTCTGGGCGACGTGATCCTGCGCTCCGACGAGCGCGGGCTGGTGCAGCTCGAGGACGTCGCCGAGATCCGCGCGGGCACGGCGCCGGAGTGGACACGAGTCACTGCGGCCGGCGTCGAGGCCGTGCTGCTGAACGTGTACCAACAGCCCGACGGCAACACCGTGCAGATCGCGCGCGACGTCGCGGCACGACTGCGCGAATACCAGGTCGGTCTGCCGCCCGATGTCCACATCGCCACCTGGTACGATCAGAGCGAGTTCATCGAGGGGTCGGTCGGCGCGGTGCGCGACGCGATCCTCTTCGGCGCCGGCCTCGCGATCGCCGTGCTTGCCGCGTCTCTCGGCAGCTGGCGGGTGACGCTGGTCGTGGCGCTCGCGGCGCCGGCCGTGCTCGCGATCACGTTGCTGTTGCTCGGCGCGCTGGGGATGACGATCAACATCATGACCCTGGGCGGGATCGCGGCATCGGTCGGCTTGGT
>DATFUE010000375.1:0-2995 GCA_035261165.1 Myxococcota bacterium | reverse complement strand
GTCGTGAAACTTGATCAGCTGGCCGACGGTCGGGATGGTGACTCGCGGCATCACGATCTTGCCGCCGTTCGCCACGATCGCCGTCTCGGTCGCGCCCACGTCGTCGACGGCTATCGTGCACTCGAAGCACCCGACGCCTTCGCCCGTTACCGCTTGGTGTCGTTTCACGAGCGCGCCCCCGATGCCGGGGTCGTCGTCCGTGCCCGTGGTGATCAGGAAGAAGTCCGGTGGACCCCAGGGCCGGAAGCGCCAGCCGAAGACCCGCTCGTAGAAGCGCCGGGCGCGCGGCTGGTCGTCGGCGTGCAGATCGAAGTGAACGACGTTGTTGGCCATGCCCTGAGCCTACGCGACGAGGCGCTGGCGGGCTTGCGATATACTGCCAGGTGATGTCGAGCCTGCGACAAAGGAAGGCCCCATCCGTGCCGCCGCTTCCCGAGGAAGCGGACATCCGCGTCTGGGGCCTCGCGATGACTTATCCCAGCGGCCATCGGCTGCCGCCGCACCAGCACCCCACCGCGCAGCTCGTCTACGCCTCGCGCGGGGTGATGACGGTGCACACCGAGGCGGGCACCTGGGTCGTCCCGGCGCACCGCGCGGTCTGGGTTCCCCCCGACACCGAGCACAGAATCACGATGTCCGGCGAGGTGGAGATGCGCACGGTGTATCTCGCCCGCGAACTGACACCCGGAGAAGTCACTGAGTGCTCGGTCGTGAACGTCTCGCCGCTGCTCCGCGAGCTGATCCTGCACGCGGTCGAGCACGCGCCGCTGTACCGGACGGTGCCGGCGCACGCGAATCTGATCGGCCTCTTGATCGACCAGCTACGAGCGCTGCCCGCGATCCCGCTGCAGCTGCCCGCGCCCAGCGACCCGCGCGCGAAGCGCGCCGCCGAATGGCTGCGCGCGAACCCGAGCGACGCCGCGGACCTCGAGCGGATCGCGCGCCGCGCGGGCGCGAGCAAGCGCACCCTCGAGCGACTGTTCCTGCGCGAGACCGGCATGAGCTTCGGTCTCTGGCGCCAGCAGCTCCGCCTGATGGCGGCGCTCGAGCGGCTCGCCGCGGGTGACTCCGTGACCGAAGTCGCGCTCGCCGTCGGCTACGAGAGCACGAGCGCGTTCATCTCGCGCTTTCGCCAGGTGCTCGGCACCACTCCCGGCAAGTATTACGTCGGTTCTTAACGCGATACGGCTACCGCAAGCCGAAGGCGCGCAGTGAGGCGAAGCCGAACGTAGGCGGGAGCGCGTGGCCGCCCACGCGCGGTGACCCGCTACCGCAAGCCGAAGGCGCGCAGTGAGGCGAAGCCGAACGTAGGCGGGAGCGCGTGGCCGCCCACGCGCGGTGACCCGCTAAGGCCTGCCGTGTGACTCGCCGCGGACCAGCGCGGTCGCGACGAGGTGCGCGATGCGCAGAGCCTCCGGGAGCTTCGCCTTGCCGCGACACGCGTGCAGCAGGGCGAGGGCGTCTGCGCGCTCGATGCCCGCGTGCGCGAGCCAGATGCCGTCTTCCGTCGCGAAGGCCTCGGGCGAGCGCTCCGCGATCGCGAAGCGCCCGGGCAAACCAGCCGCTTCCAGCGCCTCGCGCAGGCGCACGTTGTCCGGGGGCCGCCGCGTGACGGCGAGCACCGGCACGCGCAGCGCGTCGGAGAGCGCGTGTATGTCGACGAGGGCGAGACCGGCGAGAGTGATGCCGCCGAGCGCGACACCCTGCAGGCTGGCGCGAACGCGCAGGCCGCCGAGCCAGCGCGCGAGAAACTCCGTGGCTCCGTCGCCGTCCACTGGGAACGCGCTCAGCGCCACCGATTCGAGCAGGTCCGCGCCTTCGCACACCGCCGCGACGAGCGGCACGGGTTCCGCCTGGCCCTTCACGAACGGGCCTTCGTCGATCCCGAGCAAGTGCGGGCGCATGTCTTCGCGGGCTACGCGCGCCCCCGCGGGACATCGTCCTGCGGGCTGATGTCGGGCCGCGCGCGCCCGCCTGCGCTCGGCTGCGCCCATCGGGCGCGCCATCCTGGCCGATTCAAATTCTCGCGCACCGCGCCTCCGGGCTGCGCCTCCTCGGGGCCGACGCTGACAAGAGACCCATTCTCGGAAGCATACCGATCAGTGATCTCCGACACCGACGCGGATCGGTGTAGGGTGGAAACTTACACCCGCGCGTGGTCGCCCGCTGCAGACACCCACCCCGACTCCGGCGGATCGGCCGCGCGCTCTCACCCCCCCAGAGTGAGGCGCTCCGCGAGCCGCGGGGCGCCTCCTCACTTCCTCCTCACTTCCTCCTCACTCGCGACGGCGTGAGCCGGGCTCAAGCCCCGAAGCGCGCGTGCAGGTCGGCGGCGGTGGTGTTGCCGGCCTCCGCGAGTGTCTGCAGCCAGAGCGGATCGGCGACGTCGCTGGGCCCGAGGCGAATCATGTATTTGCGCGCGACCTCGTACGACTCCGACGTGATGTCGACCAGGCGCACGCGCGTGCGGCCCGTCTTCGGATCCATGAGCTCGTCGAAGGGCATGGCGACGATGGCGCCATTCTGGCGCGTGATCATGCAGTTCGAGCCGCCCTCCAGAATGGCCCGCGCCGCGCCGTAGCCGAGGTCGCGCGTGTACTCCGCGTCGAACGGGATCGGGTGCGCGCAGCGGAGCTCGTAGCCGATGTCCTTGGCGACCAGCTTGACGGCGATGCCACGGCGCGCGAAGCGCGCCTTCAGCTCGCGCTTCAGCAGGTCGCCGAGCGGCATCTCCGACAGGCGCACGTGACCGTGGTCGTCGCGCTCCGCGTCCTCGATGCCCTCGAGGTCGGCCGGGTCGAGGAGCTCGGCGATCCCCTCCGCGAGCACGACCGTGCCGTTCTCGTCGCCGCCCGCGCGGCGCTTGATGATCGAGCCCTCGATCACGTCGGCGAGCCGCGCGAGCCGGAGCTTCTCGTTCGCGAACTCCTCCGGGATCAGGGTCAGCGTCGCGCCGGCGGCCTTGCCGATGCCGAGCGCCAGGTGACCCGCCTTG
>DATFUE010000374.1:0-6802 GCA_035261165.1 Myxococcota bacterium | reverse complement strand
CCTCGCCCTCGCCCTGATTGACTGTGCCTCTCACCCCGTGAACGGGAAGATCGCGCCGAACGCGAAGCCGGTGAAGGTGGCTTGGAAGAGCGCGGCGATCCACGGACCCGGCATGCGCCGGCCGATGCGGATCGCGACGAGCTCGAAGAGCGCGAAGAACAGCGCGATCGAGCCGAGCCCCAGAATGATCACGAACGGCAGGAGCCCGCTGAGACATCCTGCGGCGACGACGACCAGGGTCACGAGCTTGCCGACGGCGGGCAGCCAGAGACCCGTGCGGCCGGCGCCGCGAAGCAGACACTCGGTCGCGCCGAAGTACGGCAGCATCAGCCCGCTCGCGACGAAGCACCAGACGAGCCGATGCGTCGCCGGAAAGACGTTCCAGGTCGGCAGCACCAGGGTACCCAGAACGGTGTAGACCGAGAGGAACAGCACGGCGGCAGAGAGCCAGGTGCGCGGATCGGCGAGGCCGTCCGCGGACACCGCGCGGCTGCGCGAGCCGAGCGCGAGCAGGATCACGCCCGCGAGCGCGAAGAAGCCGAACAGATCGCGACCCGCTGCGAGCGGCACGAACCCGAACGCACCTCGCGTGGTGACTGAGTCGGCTCCGGCCTGCACGAGCAGCGCCGCGGCGAGCGCGGCGACGAGCAGCCCGAGGTGCGCGAACGGACGCGCCACCGGCGCGAGCCCCATGCGCGGGGCCAGCGGCGCGAGCAGCTGCGGCAGACCGAAGGCGAGCACCACTGCCGCGACGAGGCCGAGCCCCATGAACGTGAAGCGCGGATCCGGCCCCGGCGTCTGGGGCGAGCCACCGCCGGGTCCGACTGTCTCGCCGAGCCACTCGACGATGCGTCGCGCCGCTTCCGCCGAGTACAGGATCGTGATGTGATCGGTTCCCGGCACCTCGCTCATGCGCACGCCGGTGCCGCGCTCGACCTCGCCGTAGGTCTTGTCGCCCACGAGCTGCTCGAGGCCGGCGAGCTTCGCCGCGAGTTCGCGCGCGTTCTTGCGCAGCCCGCCGGGGTCGTTCGCGGCCCAGATGAAGAGCGTGTTGGGCGGCGAGAAGGGCCCGCGCATCGCACCGGCGCCGGAGATCGCGATCACCGCCGCGACTCCGGGGTCCTGCTGCGCGTGCGAGATGACCGCAAATGCCCCCATCGAGTGACCCGCGAGCGCGACGCGCTGGCCGTCGAAGCGCGACTGCGTCCGGGCGTAGAGCAGCGCCGCGTCGATGTCCTGGCGCAGCTGCGCGCCGTCGCCCGAGAGCTCGAACGCATTGCGGTTCTCGCCGTGACCGCGGAAATCGATCGCGATCACCGCGTAGCCGGCCTTCGCGATGCGGCGCGCGAGCGCGCTCGTCATCGCCGTGTCGCCGGAGAAGCCGTGACACAGAATCACGACGGGCACCGGAGGATCGAACGTCGGTGTCTGTCCGAACTCGAGCGGCGGCGACGGCTCCCACACCACCGCGGGCACGCCGCCGGGCAAGGTCATGCTGGAGCGCGCGATGTCGTTCGACGCGCGGTGCAGACCGACGAGTGAGAACGCGAGCGCCACCCCCGCGAGCGCGTACACGATCTTCGCGATCACGGCCGGCATGCTAGCATGCGTGCATGCGCGTGGCCGAGATCGACACTCCCGCGCTCGTCGTGGATCTCGAGCGCATGGAGCGCAACATCGCGACCATGGCCCGCTTCTTCGCGGACAAGCCGGCGAAGCTTCGCCCGCACTGGAAGACACCGAAGTGCGCGGAGGTCGCCAAGCGCCAGCTGGCGGCCGGCGCGATCGGAATCACCTGCGCCAAGCTCGGCGAAGCCGAAGCGCTCGCGGCCTCCGGCGTGCGGCCGAGCGTGCTGATCGCGAATCAGATCGTCGGCGCCGCGAAGCTCGCGCGTCTGCTCGAGCTGGCGCGCGTCCTTCCGGAGTTGATCGTCGCGGTCGACAGCGCGGCGCAGGTCGACGCGCTGGATGCCGCGCTGCGCAACGCCCGCGCGCCCGCGCCGAAGCTCGGCGCGCTGATCGAAGTCGACACCGGAATGCACCGCTGCGGCACGAACGCGCCCGGCGAGACGGTCGATCTCGCGCGCAGACTCACCGAGGGTCGCGTCGCGTACCGCGGCGTGATGGGTTACGAGGGGCACGCGGTTCTGGTGCCCGACTCGGCGAAGCGAAAGGAGCTCGCCGAGGCTGCGGCGCAAGCCCTCGGCGCGCACGTGGAGACGCTGCGCGCGGCCGGGCTCGCGCCCGAGATCGTCTCGTCCGGCGGCACCGGCACGTACGACTTGACGGGCAGCGTGCCAGGAGTCACCGAGATCCAGGCCGGCAGCTACGTATTCATGGACGGGCGCTACCGCGACGTGCGCGCCGACTTCGAGCCCGCGCTGACCCTGCACGCCACGGTGATCCACCGGCGCGGACGCCTGGTCGTCACGGACGCGGGCGTGAAGTCGCTGTCGAGCGACTTTGGCATGCCCGTGGCGTTCGACGTCGGCGCGCGAGTCGTCGGGCTCTCGGAGGAGCACGGTCACGTGCTCTGCGACGAGGGTGTCGAGCTCGCGCCCGGCGAGCGGCTGCGCATTCTGCCGAGTCACGGTGACACGACCATCAACCTGCACGAGCGTTTCTACGCGGCGCGCGGCGACTCGGTCGAGGAGGTCTGGGCGATCGTCGGCCGCGGGCGCTTCGTCTAGCATGCCGACGCTCGTGGTGACCGGGGCGAACGGCGCGCTCGGACGCGTCTTGATCGAGCACGCGCTCGCGCGCGACACCGACGTGGTGGCGCTGGTGCGCTCCGAGCGAGCGGCAGCGCAGGTCGCGCGGCTGCCCGAGCCGCGGGTCTCGGTGCGGCGCGTCGCCTGGAGTGACTCGGGCGCGCTGCGCGACGCCTGCGGCGACGCGCAGGCCGTGGTGCACCTCGCCGGCATCCTGATCCCGACCCGCGGCGAGGGCTACGAGAGCGCGAACGTCGACACCACGCGCGCCATCGCCGCGGCCGCGCGCGATGCGTGCGCGCGCAAGCTCGTGTTCGTCTCCGCGGTGCACGCCGACGCGAGCTCGCGCAACGCCTACTATCGCAGCAAGGGCCGCGCGGAGGACGTCGTGCGCGCCAGCGGCCTGCCCTACACCATCGTGCGTAGCCCCCTCTTGCTCGCCTGCGACAGCATCGGCTCGCACGTGCTCGCGCGCGAGGCGCGCGCGCCGGTCGTCCCTCTGCTCGCCGGGGGCGCGAACCTCGAGCAGCCCGCGGACGCGCGCGACCTGGCCGAGGCGACGCTGAACGCGGCGCTCGAGCTCGATTGCGCGCGCGACGCGGCGCTCGACCTGGTCGGCCCCGAGTCACTCTCGCGCCGCGAGTTGGTCCTGCGCTGCGCGCGCTTGCGCGGCCGCGCCCCGCTCCTCGTGCCCGTGCCCGCCGCGCTGCTGCGCCTCGCGCTCGGCTTGCGCGAGCGCTTCCTCGGCCCGGGCTTCTCGCCGGAGGTGCTCGACGTGATCCTCGACGACGTGCGACTCGACCCGGAGCCCGCGGCGAAGGCGCTCGGCATCGCGCTGCACGCGCTCGACGCCACGCTCGAGCGCACGCTCGAGCTCGAGGCCGCGGCGTGACCGAATCGGCGACCGCCGAGCGACCGCGCGCCGCGCTCTGGCAGAAGCTCGCCCCCTGGCTGATCACCGCGGCCTGCTTCTACCTCTGGTGGCGGCGCATCGAAGGCGCCGCGGCGCGGGAGGGGATCGACGTCGCGACTTACATGGAAAACGTGGTCGCGGCGGTGCGCTGGGGTCCGTGGCTCGCGCTGATGATTCCTTACTCGCTCCTGTATCTCGTCATCGATACCGCGGTGTTGTGGCGCGTGATCACCTGGTTCAACGCGCCGGTGCGGCTGCGCGACGTACTGCCGGTGCGCGCGTCCAGCTACATCCTGTCGATCGTGAACGAGCAGGTCGGGAAGGGCGCGATCGCGCTCTACATGAACAAGCGTCACGGCATCCCGGGCTGGGAGATCGGCTCGAGCATGCTGTTCATCATGTTCTGCGAGTTCTACTACTTGATCTCGTGGGCGACGCTCGGCTGGTTCGTCTCGGGCGACGAGCTGCCGAGGGTGTTCGCGGCGATTCCCTGGGTCGCCGCCGCGGCGCTGGTCTTCTTCTTCGCCTTCACCGAGTTCTTCCACGGTCGCTTCGGGGCGGGCTCGAAGCTGCGCGAGCGGGCGATCTTCCGCGCCTTCCGCCTCGCGAAGCGCTGGCAGTATCTCGCGCTGGTCGCCCTGCGCGCGCCCGCGATGCTGTTCGCGATCGTGGTCTACACCGCGGCGGCGAAGCTCTTCGGGATCGACGTCGATCTGCGCCAGATGCTCGGCTATCTGCCGGTGATCTTCTTCGGCGCCGCGGTGCCGGGGCCGATGCGCGCCGTCGCGATCACGCTCTGGGTCGTGCTCTTCCCCGGCTACGAGGGGCAGGTCTCCATCTTCGGATTCCTGCAGCACAACTTCTTCGTGTTCTTCAACGCGGCGATCGGTCTGGTCTTCTTGCGCCGCGCCTACCGCGACCTCTTCGAACGCGCCTGATCGACTGCGTTCGCCGCATCGCGCGGCTGCGCCCCGATGTCCCGGGGGGCGGGCTCAGTTTGCCCCGGCCATCATCACGATGCCCTCGAGAAACTCGGAGAAGCTGTTCGTGATCGGCGAGACGGCCGAGACACTTCCGGATTTCGCGGGCACCGAGCAAACCGGGGCGCCGTCGTCCTTGCGCAGGTCGAAGACGTAGAGCTCGTCGCCGCCGTCGGATCCGAACGCGAAGAAGCCAGGCAGGGTCTGCGCGACGCCGTGCGCGCGGTTCTCGTCGAGCACGCGCTCGAGCGAGAAGAACTCGATGTAGCCGGTGTCGTACGGAATCTTGCCGCGCGCACCGTCGCAGGCTTCCATGAACCGGACGTAGGTGCGCGGGAGCTTGGGAGGAGCGTGCTCTCGAAACTGCTTCACCTGACTGGGGTCGGGTGCGGGGCCGCGGAGTAGCCTGAATCTCGGATTGCGAAGCAGTTTCTGAACGTCCATCCGCCCTCCTGGTGATGCGAGGTACGATCCGATTATACGCCTCAGCCGCGGAACATGAAGTAAAGCGCGCCCAGCATGCACAGCCCCGACCAGAGGAAATCGAGCTTCACCGGCTGCTGCATATAGAGCAGCGAGAACGGGATGAAGACCGCGAGCGTGATCACCTCCTGCAGGATTTTGAGCTGCGGGAGCGACAGCGCGCTGAAGCCGATGCGGTTCGCCGGCACTTGCAGGAGGTACTCGAAGAGCGCGATCCCCCAGCTCGCGAGCGCCGCGAACCACCACGGCCGCTCCGCCAGATTCCGCAGGTGCGCATACCACGCGAAAGTCATGAACAGATTCGAGAGGACCAGGAGACCCACCGTCGGAACCAGGACGCCCACCATGCGCGGAAATTAGCGAAGGGCGAGCGAGGGCCGTCGCCAGCCGAGCCCGCCCCCGCGGGACATTGGCCCGCGGCCGATGTCGGCCGTAGGCGCGCGAGGCGTGAGGGTTGGAGTGAGCCAGGATGGCCCACCCGATTCAGCAGGCGAACGAAGTCAATCGGACAAGCCCTCGGGTAGCTCGCCCCGCGAGCACGCGCGCCACGGACCGCCGAGCGCCTGGCTGGTCTCCCAGTCGGCGCCGACTCGCCGGAAGAAGCGGCCGTCGAGCCAATAGACGCCGGGCTGACCCGAGACGCCGTAGCTGCGGACGTGGGGGTCGTAGAAGAGCTCGACACCTTGCGGTGTCGCAGCGCGGAAGCCGCGCTCTGCGGGGGCTGGAGCGGCCGCCGGAGTCGGGGCCGGCGCGACCGGAGTGGCACAGGCCGCGGCAAGCAGCGGAATCACGAGCGCGCGCGCGGCGCGGGTCACGTCGACTCCGATGCGACGCTCCGCAACGAGAGCGCGCGGTCCGCGATCGAGAGGAGGGTCGAGGCGCACAGCGCCCAGGCGAGCCAGCGGTTGGGCTCGGCGAGGGCACCGGCGCCCAGGTCGACGAGCAAGACGCCGCCGAGCGGCGCGAAGTAGAGCACGCCGTTCCAGCGCCCGAGCCCGCTCATCCGCAGCTCGCCCGCGCGCTGCAGCCAGTAGGAGTCGACGACGTACTGCAGGAACGCGACCGCCACGAGAACGGGCAGGAGCCACGGTAGCGCGCCGCGCGACGCCGCGGTGAGCAGCCCCGCGTCGACGAAGGCGAAGTCCGCGACGTGGTCGAGCGCGCGACCCACGCCGCTCGCCGTTCCGCGCGCGCGCGCGAGCGGGCCGTCGGCGAGATCGCTGGCGATGGCGACACAGAAAAGCGTCGCGGCCCAGAGCGCGGAGCCGGCGTCGCCGCGCGCCAGGAGCCAGGCGAAGGGCACGACCAGGAACAGGCGCAGGAGTGAGAGCGCGTTCGCCATGCGGCGCCCGTCAGTCCCGGAACTGCGGCACGCGGTCGGCGAGGCCGCGAATCCCGAGGCGCTCGCAGAATGCCGCGAGCCCCGCGCGCTCGGCGCCGCGCCAGGCCAGGTCCGCGAGCTCGAGCGCGAGCGGCACGTCCTCGCGCATGCGCACGAGCGTTCGCGCGAGCTCGATCCCCGCGCGATTCTCGGCGAGCGCGCGCGCCACGCGCTCCGGGCCGCGGACCCCGGAGCCCGCCCACTCGCGCGGGTCCGCGGGGATGCTCTCGATCCGGCCGAAGCGCCGCAGCAAGAGCGCCGCCGTCTTCGCGCCGATGCCTGGGACGCCGGGCACGTTGTCGACGGCGTCGCCGACCAGGGTCAGGAAGTCCGG
>DATFUE010000373.1:0-4888 GCA_035261165.1 Myxococcota bacterium | reverse complement strand
CGTGGCCGTCGGCGATCTGGTCGAGATCACCTACACGCAGGCCCTCGCGATCATCGTGGAGCCCGCGAAAGGGAAGTGAGTCACAGGTCGTTGCGCGGGCGCAGAGCTTGAAACAGCTCTTCGCCGGCGCCGTTCGCAGCGAGGCGCAGCGCGCGCGCGTTGGCGACGACGTACCACTGACCCGCCGGCGACTCCGCGAAGTCCGCGTAGCTCGCCAGCTCGGAGTCCGAGAGCGAGTCGAGCGCGAACAGCTGCCAGCGCAGCAGCTCGTCCGAGGCCAGCGGGTAGAGCTGTGACTCCTCTCGCGCCGCCCGCTCGCGCAGCGAGCGGAACGCGGCGGCGTCCGTGCCGGACGTCGCGCCCGAGAGCGCGGCGAGCGCGGCGTCGACCACCGCGCGATTCACGAGCACCGCCCCGCGCGACGTGAGCAGCGCGCGGTCGAGCCGGCGCAGCGTCTCGACGCGCGCGCTCGGAAAGCTCGCCGGGGAGAAGTCGCGGCTGAACGCGCGGAAGCGCTCCGCCGTCTTCGCGTCGGCGCGCAGCATGCGCGCGCGCAGGAGCTTGCGGCCGATGCTCGAGTCGAGAAACTGGAACTGCGCGAGCGCGGCTTCCGCGTCCCAGTCATCGCCGAGGCTCGTGGCCACGCGGTCGAAGAGCCGCTGCGCTCCGTAGGCGCGCCGCACCGCAGCGCGCAGGGGCTGGGCGCGCGCGGCGTCGAGCTGCGCGCCGAGCGTGTCGACCAGTGACTGAATCGCCGGCTGCCAGGTCGCCAGCTCGAGCTCCGTCTGATTCGCGCGCAACAGAGCGCGGGCGCCGATCGCGGGGTTCGCCGCCGCCTCCTCGGGATGCTCCGGAAGGTCGAGCTTCGGACCAAACAGCTGACAGCCGGGGCCGGCGAGCGCCACACACAGCGCGACGGCGACCGTCGCGCACAGACGCGCCCCACTCGCCGCCGCCGTTCGCCGCTCGCGTGTCATCCCGTACGATTTTCGGCCTCGGGGCACGACTGCTATAACGGGGCACGGCCGGCCAGGGTCGGGGAGGCTCGCATGAAGGCGAAGGACGTGCGCTACGAGCAGGACGGCGCCGTCGCGCTCGTCAGCTTGAACCGGCCGCGCTACCGCAACGCGCAGAGCTGGAAGCTGCTGGACGAGCTGGACCTCGCGCTAGACCGGGCCCAGCAGGACCGGGGGATCTCGGTGGTGGTCGTGCGCGGCGAGGGCGAGCATTTCTCCGCGGGTCACGATCTCGGCACTCCCGAGCAAGTCAGCGACCGCGAGGCGCGCGGCTTGCCCGCGGTCGGCGTCGAGGAGTACGAGGCGTTCCGCCGCTACAACCTCGACCTCACGCTGAAGTGGCGCAACCTGCCCAAGCCGACCATCGCGATGGTCCGCGGCTACTGCATCTACGGCGGCTGGATGATCGCCGCGGCGATGGACGTGATCTTCGCCTCGCCCGACGCGCGCTTCCTGGCGGGCCAGGTCGAGTACTTCTCTACACCGTTCGATGTCGGCTTCCGCAAGGCCAAGGAGTTGCTCTTCGAGAGCCGCTTCATCGACGCCGAGGAGGCGCGCCAGCTAGGCTTCGTGAATCGCGTGGTGCCCTCGGCCGAGCTCGAGCACGAGACACTGACTTGGGCGCGGCGCGTCGCCGAGCAGGGCTATGGCACGCTGCGCATGGCCAAGCTCGCGGTGAACAAGATGCAGGACGTCCTCGGTTTCTCCGCGGCGATGGAGGCCGCGTTCGCCGACTTCCTGGTGATGGCGCAGATGGGCGGGCATCCGCGGAAGCCCGCGGAGAAGCGCCGGCTGCCCGGGGTCGAGCGCGCGGTTCGCGGCGCGCGGGGCGAGCGCGACCGCTAGCTCGGCAGCGGACTCCACGCACCGGCGGCGGCCCGGCGTGTCACACTGGCGTTCCACTGCGAAGGAGCTGCCCCAATGCCCGGCCTGGTCGAACGAAGCGATTCCGAGGGCGTCGCAGTTCTGTGTCTCAACCGCCCCGAGGTGCTGAACGCCCTCTCGCCGAAGCTCTTCGAGGAGCTGCGCGCGCACGTCGACAGGCTTGGCGCAGAGACCGACACCGTCGGGTGTGTGGTGCTGCGCGGCGCTGGCCGGTCGTTCTCCGCGGGCAACGATCTGCGCGCGATCCAGGCCGGCGAGCGCGCGCGTTCCCCGCACTTCCAAGCCGAGACGCTCGACGCCCTGGAGCGCCTGCCCCAACCCGTGATCGCTGCGGTGCAGGGTCACTGCTATACCGGCGCGCTCGAGCTCGTGCTGGCCTGCGACCTCTTGATCGCCGCTGAGTCGGCCCGCTTCGCGGACACGCACGGCAAGTTCGGCATGACTCCCACCTGGGGCATGAGCCAGCGCCTGCCGCGGCGCATCGGCCCGCTCCGCGCCAAGGAGCTGATGTTCAGCGGCCGGCCGGTGACCGGCACCGAAGCCGTCGCCCTCGGGCTGGCGAATCAGTGTGTGCCCGACGCGGAGCTCGAGTCACGGGCGCTCGCGCTGGGGGGCGAAATCGCCGCGAACTCCTGGTTCACGCTGCGCGCGGAGAAGACGCTGATTCGCGAGGGGGAGCCGCTGGGCCTGGCGGAAGCGCTCGCCTTCGAACGCCGCACCAGCCCGGGCGCGGGCCCGGACCTGGCCGAGCGGCTCAAGGGCTTCGGAAAGCGCTAGTCACCAGAAGCGCTCGGAGCCCGGCGCTCGTGAGCATCCCCCCGCAGGGCACGCTCGCGGGCCAGATCCGCGTCAGTTACTCGAGCAGCGCCGCGGGCGACATCAGCGATGACCCGACGACGCTCGAGATACTCGACGTGTCGGCGGACCTCGACGTCGCCACCACGGTCCTGGGTCAGCCGGTCGCTCTCATGGGCCCCGCGAGCGCGAGCCTGCAAGATCCGGTCGCTGGGACACCCGTCGGCAACCAACCGTCGTTCGGCGCTGCGATGGGCAGCTTCCACGCCTTCGGAACGATCACCTGCATCGGCGCGATCTGCGCCCTCGGCGGGCTTCCCTCGGGGACGCCGGTCGACGGCGTTGGCACGGCGCCGCTGCCGACGCTCACGGTCGCGTCGCTTCACGGCACGCTCACGGGGCTCACGTTCACGGTGGGCGGGCTCAACATCGCTGCGTCGCTGGTCTTCACCGCGCCCGAGACGGGCCGCCTGATCCCCGAGCCGGCGGCCGCCCTCCTCCTCGCGCTCGGCTGCGGTGCGCGCGCGCTGCGCCGAGCCCGCGCCTAGGGGCCGAGCTCCGTCGCCGCCGCGCACGTCTGCCCGTGCGCCGCGGTCGCGCCCGCGAGACGTTTCTGGATGCGCGCCCAGGAGACGATGGAACACTCCCCGGTGTCGGACGGGGACACACAGCGGCGATTCGCCGCGCCCGAGAGCGGGCCCGACGTCCTGGCGAGCGCGGCGCGAAGCGGCGCGGCGTCGCGGGAGTCGACGCGCCCGTCGCCGTTCACGTCGCCGCACTGACACGCGGTGCCGACACCGTCCGGTGTCGACGTGCCGAAGCCGCCGCCGTCCGCCTGACTCGGGTCTGCGATTCGCGGGCAGAGGTCGGCCGCGTCGGCCACGCCGTCCGCGTCGGAGTCGAGGGTGGCCAGCCCGCTCCGGATCCAGGCGTCGAAGATCGCCACCGCGGCCGGGTCGGGCAGGAGGCTGCCGTCGGGCATGCGGATGCTCGCGTCCGTGGACTGCTGCCGGTGCCAGACCACGCTCTGCTCGGGCAGGCCCACGCGGATGCGCTGCGGGGTCGGGAGGCCCAAGTTCCCCTCCGTGGGCGCGACGCCGATCGCGTTCAGCTCGCCGAGCAGCCGCGTGTAGCGCAGATCCATCGAGCCGGGCGCCGGGCCCAGCGGCTGATGGCAGATCGCGCAGTTCGCCGCGAGATACGCGCGCGCGCGCGCCGCGAGCGTGCGGGTGCCGTCGCCCATCGGCGCGTACGCGCCGTAGGCCGCCGCGGTCTGCGGCGACGCGTCGAACATCGCCATGCAGTCCCACGCGTGGAGCTCGTTGTCCGCGCCGCTGGGGTACGGGAAGCTGCGGTTGAGCTGCAGCGCGCGCAGACCGAGCACGCGGTTCTCCGGCAAGCTGTGGCAGCCGAGACACTGCGCGGGGCTCGGATAGTTCCAGGTCTGCGTCTGACTCACTCCGCCCACGTTCACCGTGAACGTGTCGCTGGCGGGGCCGTTGAGCAGGATCGCATCCGTCTGTGCCGCGTTCCAGCGGTACGTGAAGCCGGTCCAGCGATCGAGCTGGCGCAGGAAGACCCGCGTCTCGAGCCGGCGCGTGGTGTTCGCGTCGATCGGCAGGTCGAAGTGTTTCACGAGCGCGGTTCCGACCGGGAACTCGAACGCGCCGTTCGCCTCGAAGTGAGCGCGCTGTCCCGCGGGCAGCGCGACCCAGCGGCGCTTCAGCGCTCGATCGGACCACAGGGCAGTGTTCACGTCGTACTCGACGAGCCCCGGCGCCGGGGTGAGTGAAGCGGTGTTCGCGAACAGCCCGGTCGCCGAGAGGGCGTTCGGGAACGGCGCGGGCGGCGTCGTGTTGTAGACGAGCGTGTAGATCCGGCCCGAGAACGACGTGATGTAGACCTCGCCATCCCGGTCCTCGCCGAACGACGACGGACTCGTGACCGTCGCGATCTGCGTCGGCACCGCGGGCAGCGCGCCGTTCCAGGCCCAGACTCGCTGACTCACATAGTCCGCGTAGAGATATGCGCCGTAGAGCCCCGTAAGTCGGTCGCCGCGGTACACGTAGCCGCCCGTGATGCTGAACCCGCCATTGCCGTCGTGTGCGTACTCGATCACGGGCTTCTTCGAGCTCAGACCCGCGCAGTCGGCGCCCGCATAGCCGTGCGTCCCCTCGCACAGGTCCCAGCCG
>DATFUE010000372.1:0-4890 GCA_035261165.1 Myxococcota bacterium | reverse complement strand
CTGGTCGGGGCGGCGCTGGCGGTGGCGCTGGTCGTCGCACAGGACGCGGCGCTGCGCCGCGCGCGCGACGAGTCACACGCGCGCTTCGACCGGACGCTCGCGGCGTTTCACGAGCTGCAGCTCTTGCGCGCGCGCTACGCCTCGGCCGAGATCGATGCGCTCTCGCGCGCCAACCCGCAGCTGCGCACGATCCTGTCGACGGCGTTGCTCGCCGGCGCGGATCTCGGCCTGGGCGGAGCGAAGCCCGAGGACGCGCTGCACGACGCCAATCTGCGCCTGCAGTCCGCGCTGCCCTCGCTCGCGCTCGACCCGAAGCTGGTCGTGTTCCCGCTCGCCGACGCGGAGGGGCGCCTGCTCTACAGCCGCGCGGACCCCGAGCGCTACGGCCAGGAGCTGCTCGCGCTCGGGCTCCTCCGGGCGCGCGTCAGCGAGCTCGAGCGGCTGCCTCCGCCGCCCGATTGGGACGCGATCTTCGCGCTCGAGACGAAGTGAGTCCCAGCGCCGCGACACCCAGCAGCGTCACGAGCCCCGGCTCGGGCACGTCGGCGAAGGCGTCGACGTCCGATGCGTACGCGTCTCCGGCGAGCTGAGACACGCGCACGTACTCGATCCAGGGCAGGCCGAGCGGAGCGAGGTCGATGCCGGTGCCGCCGCCCGAGCCGCCGTAGAGTGCGGCGATCTCGGCCGTGGTCTTGCCCGCGAAGTCGCCGGCCGTGAGCGCCGGATTCACCGGCCGCGTATAGCTCGTCGGAATCGTCCCGCCCGACGCGAATGGATCGGTGGCGTCCTGGTAGGCGAAGGTCGGAAACAGATCGTCCGCGAACACGCCGACGACGTCGAACCAAGTCACTCCGTCTTGGCTCACCGCGATCCGAGCCGGTTCGCCGAACACGACGCCGTTCGCGAGGCCCGTGCCGAAGTCGATGCCGAGGAACGCGTTGCCGAACACGAGCAAGTCGATCCCGTAAGGATTCGCCGCGTCGTCGGAGACCTGGTGATCGAAGCGCACGACGAGCGACCCGCCGGCGCCGATCGAGACCACGTCGCTCGACGCGTAGGGCGCGTTGAAGGGCGTGACGTCGCCGTCGAACGGGCCGCTGCCGGTGGCGCGCCCGGGCGAGCCGAGCGCGACTCCCGGGTTGGTGTAGCCGGCGGTCGCGTTCGCGCCGGCGGTATAACTCACGACCTCGCTCGCGAACGACGCGGCGAAGACGCGACTGGCGGAAGAGAAGGACAGAAGACACAGAGCGGTGAGCGCGATGGCTCGCATGGACAACTCCTTACTCGCTTGCGGAGCAGTTGTTTAAAAACGCGCCAGGCCGGTCTTCTGGCTCCCGGATCATCCTCGCGCCGAGCCTTCCCAAGATTTCTCTCAGTGGCCTGATTCGGCGTTCGTCCCCGGTCACAGCGACGGGCTCGCGCCGGATTCTCACCGGCTTCCCGACACCTGACGCGACTCTTGTTGTTGGTCTTCTACCTCGGCGTACGACGCTGCGTCAAATCCGGGGGTTTGACAGCGTCGAGCGGCGGGTGATATCGATTGTGGCGAGCTCGGTGTCCGCGTTGCGGACGGAAATAGGGAAGGCCGTGAAAGTCGGCCGCGGTCCCGCCACTGTGATGGGGAAGTCGCTGCGAGAAATGCCACTGGGGAATTTCCCTGGGAAGGCTCGCAACCGGCGCTAGACCCCAAAGCCAGGAGACCTGCCGAGTCATCGGGACGAGAGTCCCGCTCTCCGTGGAGGGAGTCGGGCGGTGGAATTCTGGCGTTTTCGCGCGGCGCTGGTCGCGCTGCTCGCGCTCGTGCTCGGGGCGTCACCGTTCGGTGTAGCGGGCGAGATCGCGGAGTCGGCGGCCGACCCGTCCTCGTTCACGACCGTGATCGACGCGACGGAGTACGACGAGCGCTTCGCCACCGTCGAGGAGCTGCTCTCGCAGGTGCCGGGCACGCGCGTGCGGCGTTTCGGCGGACTGGGCGCGCAGAGCACCGTGTCGATTCGCGGCTCCAAGGCGGAGCAGGTGCTCGTGTTGCTCGACGGCGTGCGCATGAACTCGTCCTCCCGCGGCGCCGCCGATCTCTCGACGATCCCGGTGCGCCAGGTCGCGCGCATCGAAGTGATTCGCGGCGGCGGCGCGGCGCGCTTCGGCAGTGACGCGGTCGGCGGAGTCATTTTGATCACGACCCGCGGCGCGGCCGCGAACGGTCTGCACGCGGACGCGGCGCTCGCGGCAGGCGGGCAGACGCTGCGCGGGGGGGACGTCGCGTTCTCGGGCGCGGGCGATCGAGGCAGCGCGCTCGTGACCTACTCGCGGCTCTCGAGCAAGAATGACTTCGAGTTCGATCTCGCGCCGACGCGCGGCGACGGCGCGCCTCAGACGTTCACCCGCCTGAACGCCAACTTCGCCGAGGACTCGGGTCTCTTCCGCGGCACGCTTCGCGCGGGCGCGACCTCGCGCTTCGACGCCACCGTCGATCTGTATCAGAAGCGCAACGGGCAGCCGGGCAGCGCGCTCGGAAGGGCCCGGGGCGGCGCCGAGGACGACGACATCTCCTGCATCAGCGCGGACGAGGACTACCGCCGCGGCATCGCGCGCCTCGCGTTCGCGAACGAGCGCCTGCTCCGCGGGGCGTTCGAGATCGCCGGCTCGGTGCGCTCCGACGACAGCCGGCTCGACGACCCAGCGGGCGGGTGTGGGTTCATCTCGCCTTTCGTGACCGGCGGACGCGATCACGCGAGCTGGCTCGAGCGCGAGTCACAGCTCGAGTCACGCTGGGCGGCCCAGCCGCTCGGGCTCGGCTTCGTCTCACTTTCCGGGAGCGCCGTCGCGGGCCTGCGCTACACGACGGTCGACTCCTCCGATGCCGACCTTCATCGGCGCACCTCCGTGGCGGCCTCGCTCTTGCCGGAGATCGCGCTCTTCGATGCGACGCTGCGCCTGTTTCCCGCGCTCGGGGTCGAGACAGCGGACACGAGCTCGGGGCTGGCGCGCTCGGCCGCTTTTCGCGCCATGGTCCCGGTCAAGACGGACGATTCGACGGCGTGGCTGCCCGCGGTCGGCGCGATCGTCCAGGTCTCGCCGGGCTTCCAGCTCAAGGCGAACTGGAAGCGCGTGCTGCGGCGCCCGACGTTCACGGAGCTGTTTCACCCCGATTGGAGCTTCGTCCGCGGCAATCCGAGCCTCGAGCCGGAGAAGGGCTGGAACGCGGACGTCGGCTTCGAGCTCGCGAGCGACGGCGCGGGCTTCGTGCGCGGGGTGCGGGTCCAGGCGAGTCTCTTTCAGCGCGAGCTCGAGCAGGGGATCGAGTGGCTCCTGAACACGAACCGGGCGTACATGCCGGTGAACACCGGCCGCGCGCGCGCGCTCGGCGCGGAGATCTCGATCGAGTCGAGGCTCTGGAACCGACTCGAGCTGGCCGGGACGTACACCTACACCAAAGCGCGCTATCTCCGGCCGGAGCCGGGCGCCGCATTCGGAAGCGGCGTCGCGCCGATCTTTCCGCACTCGCCGGAGAACGCGGTGACTGCGCGCGCGGCGCTCGACCTCGGTGCGCTGGAGCCGTGGACCGAGGTTCGCTACGAGAGTGAGTTCGCGTACCAGGTCGGCCGCCAGACACTCGCGCCCGCAGCGACGGTTCTCGACGCCGGCCTGATCTTCCGCCCCGCGCGACTGCGCGCGTTCGACTTTCTGCCCGAAGCGCTGACGCTGTCGGTCGAGGCGTCGAACCTGCTGCGCGAGCAGCGCGTCGACTCACTTGGGCAGCCGCTCTCGAAAGAGGCACTCTGGGTGTTCCGCATCCGCGGTGCGACGCCGTGATCGGCGGCCTGCTCCTCGCGGTGACTCTCTCGGTCGGCTCGGGCGACGCGTACGACTTCGACTCACCCGCCGCGCCCGCGATCGAAGCGCATCCGACGAATCCCGACCGCGCTTTCGTCGCGGACTCGGAATCGTTTCCGGGGATCTGGCAGATCCGGATCGCGGCGGGTCAGTCCGTCGCGCTCTCCGCTCCGTCCTATCAGCTCTCGGCGAACCTCGGCTGCTCGGCGCCGTTCAGCGTGGCGCGCATCGGTGACTTCTGGCTCGAGCCCAGCGGCCCGACACGCGGCTGGATCAGCACGTCGGGCTGCGAGCTCGCCGTGCCGTTCGACTACGCGACCGGCGCCGGGGTCGCCGTGTCGTACTCGGGCGCGAACCGGCCCTCGGTTCCGACCCGCCACACGCTCACCGGGTCGTTCACGCGCTACCAGAACGGCGGCGGCGGAGCGTCGATCTCGTCGTTCACGACGAACTTCACGAGCGCCGTCGTGCGCGTCGGCAACCGCCTGGTCGTCGCGACCTCGAACCTGCAGCAGAGCGGCGCGAACCCGGTGTTCAACCCGGGAACGGTGCTGTTCTTCTCGATCGACGACTCGGGAGCCACGCCCGTGATCGCGCCGGCGACGCCCTTCTTCGCAGTGACTTCGGACCCGAATCCCGTCGCGCTCTCGGTGCTGCCGGGCGGACGCATCGCGGTCACGAACGCGGGGATCTTCGACGTCGCGTTCCCGCCCCTGGTCACGGGTCAGGGCTCGATCGACATCCTCGATCCGCAGACCGGGTCACTCGTCGGCTCGATCCCGATCGGCGCCGGGAACCCGATGGCAGCGCTCGCGCTCGACCCGACGGGCTCCGTCGGCCTCGCGAGCTCGGCCACGTTCCGCCGCCTGTACGCGGTCGGCGTGCGCGGGCTGGGGGAGCTGCCGTCCGCGCCGATCGATCCGCGCCTCCAGCGGCCTTCCTGCAACGACTCGAGCGCGGCGAGCGCCGGCGGAGTGCCCTGCCTGCGCGCGCGCGCGCTCCGCGCCGGCGCCAACGCGATCGTGCTCCCGCCGCCGCCGGGCTCGAGCGGGATCT
>DATFUE010000371.1:0-8810 GCA_035261165.1 Myxococcota bacterium | reverse complement strand
CGGCGCTTCGGCGTGCCGATGTTCGTGCCGGCGCTGAACGACAGCTCGATCGGCATCGGACTCACCGAGCACCATCACCGCTGTGTGACGGGCGCGAAGCCGGGGGTCGTGATCAGCTCGATCCAGGACAACTACGAGCTGACTCAGATCGTGGCGCGCTCGCCGGCGACCGCGGCCTTCTTCGTCGCCGGCGGCGTGCCCAAGAACTACATCAACGACGCGGTGGTCACGAGCTACGTCTTCGGCCGGCCGGACCACGGCCACCGCTACGCGCTGCAGATCACGACCGCGGTCTCGGCGGACGGGGGTCTCTCGGGCTCGACGCTCGAAGAGGCCGAGAGCTGGGGCAAGGTGCAGCACGGCGCGACCCGCGCGATGGCCTGGGTCGAGCCGACCGTGTCACTCCCGCTGCTCACCACCGCGGCGATCGAGGAAGAGCTCTACAAGGGACGCCCGCGCCTGCGCATGGACTGGGACGGCCAGATCCTCGCGAACCTCCAGCGGGTCGAGGTCGGCTGAGTGCCCCTGCTCGTCGAGCCGGCCTGGCTCGAACCGCGGCTCGCCGATCCCGCCATTCGCATCATCGACGCGAGCTGGTATCTGCCCGCGATGAAGCGCGACGCGCGCGCCGAGTACGCGGCCGCGCACCTGCCCGGCGCCGTGTTCTTCGATCTGTCGACCGACCTCGCCGACGAGCGCGCCCCGATCCGGAACACGATCGCCCCGCCCGAACAGCTCGCCCGCCGCTTCGCGGCGCGCGGCATCGGCACGGACCACCACGTGATCGTCTACGACCACCTCGGCGGCTACTCGGCGGCGCGGGTCTGGTGGACCCTGCGCTACGCGGGACACGGAAATGTGTCGCTGCTCGACGGCGGCTTCGCGCGCTGGGCGAACGCCCGCCGGCTCGTGACTTCCGCCGCGCCGGGGCACCCCCCCGCGAGCTTCGTCGCCAAACCGCGCCCGGAGCTCCTGCGCACCAAGGCCGACGTGGCGCGCGCGCTGCGCGAGGGCGATGTCGAGATCGTCGACGCGCGCTCGAGCGCGCGCTTCTGCGGCAGCGGCGAGGAGCACACGAAGCACAAGGGCCACATGCCCGGCGCGAAGTCCGTGCCCTACGACGAGAACCTGGCCGGCGACCGGCTGAAGCCGGAAGCCGAGCTGCGCGCGGTCTACGAACGCGCCGGCGTGCGCCTCGACCGCCCGATCATCGCGACCTGCGGCTCCGGAGTCACTGCCGCGCTCGACGCCTTCGCGCTCGCGCTCCTGGGGCACGGCGACGTGTCGGTCTACGACGGCTCGTGGGCCGAGTGGGGCGACAGCGACGACGTCCCGATCGCGACCGGAAACCCCTAGGCGTCTTGGGGTTGGTGTCTCGCTCGGGCGGGCTAGAGAAATGCCCGCTCTAGCGACGTGATGAAGTCGATACCACGATTGTCAACGATGGTATGTTTTGTTCTCACCGATACACGGTATGACTCGGGCGGCCTTCGAGGATGTTCTCCGCTCCCCAGTTGGTGACTTTCCTGAACGTCTCCGAAGCGACGAAGTCGCGGAACGCCTCCTCGCTCGACCAGGTGGAGACGATCAGATACTGGCGCGCCGCTTCGCCGACCTCGCGGAACAGGTGCGAGTCCGCGTGGCCGTCGATCCCGCCCATCGTCTGGATCACGCGCGCGCAGGCGTCCTCGAAGATCTTCTCCTTGCCGGGCCGGACGCTGTAGTTCATGCCGATCGTCACCATCTGCCCCACTCCTTCTGCTTCTCTTCTGACTTCGTTCGGCTCCGCCTCACTGCGCGCGGCTCCGCCGCTTTGCTGGCTCGGCTCGGGACGGCCCTCGCCTCGCCGCCTATGATCGCCGCCCGATGATTCCGATCCACGACACGATCCGCTCCGAGCGCTGGCCGGTCGTGAACTATGCGCTGATCGCCCTGTGCGCGTGGGTGTACTGGCTCGAGCTCAGCGCGGGCGCCGACGTGGACGTGTTCGTGAACGAGCATGCGCTCGTGCCCGCCCGCTTCGTCAAGTCGTTCGCGCGCGGCGGCTTCGAGCTCGGGCTGTTCGCGCCCTTCGTCACGTCGATGTTCCTGCACGCCGGCTTCGCTCACTTCGCGGGAAACATGCTGTTCCTGTGGATCTTCGGCGACAACGTCGAGGATCGCATGGGACACCTGGGCTATGCGCTGTTCTATCTGGCGGGCGGCCTCGCGGCGAGCGCGACCCACGTGCTCGCGAACCCGGGCTCCGTGGTGCCGACCGTCGGCGCGAGCGGCGCGATCGCGGCGGTGATGGGCGCGTACATGCTGCTCTACCCGGGCTCGCGGGTCGCGACCGTGGTGTTCGTCTTCTTCTTCGTGCGCATCGTGGAGGTGCCCGCGTACGCCTGGCTGGGCCTGTGGTTCCTGTTTCAAGTGCTGGCGAGCGGGATGGCGAGCGGCGCGAACGATCAGGGCGGCGTGGCCGTGTTCGCGCACATCGGCGGCTTCGCGTTCGGCGCGGCGCTGGTGCTCCTGCTCGGCCTGCGCGCGCCGCGACGCGTCTCGGTGTAGGCATGCGCTGGGCGCTCGTCCTGGTACTGGCCGCGCTCGCGTTCGACCCCGCGCTGCTCCGCGCGCCGCACCGCGATGCAGACGGCGCGTACTTCAATCCGTGGGAGCCGCGGACCAGCTCGTTTCTGGACGTCCTGCGCTGGCAACTCTCGCGTAACGCCTACGACAAGAGCGCAAAGCCCGTGATTCCGCGGGTGGAGAACGACGGCTCGTCGCTCGCCGAGCCAAACGCCCCGGCGGAGCTCACCTGGGTCGGGCACGCGACGTTCGCGATCCACGAGGGCGACGACGTGGTGCTGACCGACCCGCACTTCGGCGAGCGCGCGCTGCTGGTGAAGCGGCAGACGCCGCCCGGGATCCCGCTCGCGTCCGTCCCCGGAAACGCGTTCGCTGTGATCTCGCACAGTCACTACGACCACCTCGACGCCGACACGGTCGAGCGCCTGCCCGCGACCGTCGGCTGGTACGTCCCCGCCGGCCTGGGCGAGTTCTTCCGCGCGCGCGGGCGTCGCGACGTGACCGAGCTCGACTGGTGGCAGAGCGCGACGCGGGGCCGCTGGACGATCACCTGTCTGCCCTCGCAGCACTGGTCGCTGCGCCTGGGCATGGCGCGCAACGAGAGCCTGTGGTGCGCGTGGCTGCTCGACTCCGGCGCGCACCGCTACTTCTTCGCCGGCGACAGCGGCTACTTCGGCGGCTTCGCGGTGTACGGAAGCGAGCTCGCGCCGATCGACGTGGCGCTCCTCCCGATCGGCGCGTACGAGCCGCGCTGGTTCATGCAGTATCAGCACATGGATCCGGCGCAGGCGCTGCAAGCGTTCCGCGACCTGGGCGCGCGCGACATGATCGGCATGCACTGGGGCACCTTCGATCTCACGGACGAGCCCCTGGACGAGCCGCCGCGCGAGCTCGCGCGCGCCGTCACGGCCTCGGGTGCCGACCCGAAGCGGGTGCACGTGCTCGCGCTCGGCGAGCGCTGGCGCGTTCCGGAGAGGGAGTGAGTGATGGCGTTCGCGGAGGTCCGCTGGGCCGAGATAGACACCTTGTTTCTCGACGCCGGCGGGACGCTCATCTCGATGGACTTCGAGCGCATCGCGCGCGAGCTCCGCGCGCTCGGCGCGCCCTGCGACGGAGTGGCGCTCGCGCGCGCCGAAGCCGCCGTCCGGCCGATCGTGTCGCGCATGATCCAGTCGGGCGGCTCGACCGAGGGCCGAGACACGTTCTCGTTCTTCGTCGAGCGGGTGCTCGAGCGCGTGCTTCCGCTCGACACCGCGGCGTGTACCGTGCTGGTCGACCGCCTGGTGCCGCGCATCCGCGTGCCAGGGCGCTCGCTCGAGCTCTGGTGCGTGGTGCTGCCCGGGGTCGCCGCCGCGCTCGCGCGCCTGCAGGCCGCGGGCATCCGGCTCGTCGTGGTCTCGAACGCGGACGGCACGGTCGAGGAGGGACTCACTCGCGCGGGGCTGCGCCCGCACTTTCACGCGGTGATCGACTCTCACGTGGTCGGCTTCGAGAAACCCGACCCGCGCATCTTCGCGGCTGCGCTCGCGCGCGCGCAGGGCGACCCCGCCCGGACCCTTCACGTGGGGGACGTGTACGCGGCGGACGTGCTCGGCGCGCGCGCCGCGGGGTTGCCGGCGGTTCTCCTGGATCCGCATGGAGACTGGGGACCGGTCGACTGTGAAGTGGCGCGCGACGTTCCGGAGGTCGCCGAGCGGATCTTGTCGGCTCGAGTGAGATAGACGAACGACGCAGAGTGAGATACAGGAACGACAGAGGGAGGCTCGGCGATGACGATTCCGTTCTGGTGCGTGCTCGTGGCGGGGGTGCTGCCCTACGTGTGGGTGACCATAGCGGCGCGTGAGCGCGCCCGGCAGTTCGGCACCGTGGACAACAAGCTGCCGCGCCCGCAGGCGCTGAAACTGACCGGTGTAGGGGCGCGCGCGATCGGCGCGCACAACAATGCCTTCGAGGTGCTGCCGTTCTTCATCGGCGGGGTGCTGATCGCGCACATCTGCGGCGCCGACCCGACTTGGTCCGCCAACTTCGCGGTCGCGTTCATCCTGTGCCGCATCGCCCACGGCGTGCTCTACCTGACGGACCTCGACGTCATGCGCAGCCTGATCTTCGGCCTCTCGGAGGTGTGCACGATCGCTCTGTTCGTACTGGCCGCGCGCGCGTAGCGCGCGCCCAGGGACCGGCGTAGCGCGCCCGCGGACGGCGGGCCCTAGGGTCAGATCTGCTCGGCCTCGAGGTCGACGTCGCGTACGCCGACGACGCGCGCGCGCACCAGCTCGCCCGCGCCCGCGGCGCCGCGCAGCAGCACGGAGCCGTCGACCTCCGGCGCCTGCGACCAGAGCCGGCCGACCGCGCGATCGCGCCCGGGTGAGTCGACGAGCACCTGGGCGGTCTCGCCGATCTGGGTCGCGAGCTTCGCGCGCATGATCTCGCGCTGCAGCGCCATCAGCTCGCGGTGGCGGCGGCGTGAGACCGAGCGCGGCACCTTGTCGCCGAGCTCGGCGGCCGCGGTGCCCTCCTCGTCCGAGTAGCGGAACACGCCGACCCGGTCGAAGCCGACCTCGCGCACGAACGCGCACAGCTCCGCGAAGTCGGCCTCCGTCTCGCCCGGGAAGCCGACGATGAACGTCGTGCGCAGCACGCAGCCGGGCAGGCGCGCGCGCAGCTTCTCGACGAGCCTGCGCTGCCGCTCAGCGGTGACTCCGCGCTTCATCGCGCGCAGCAGGCGGTCACTCGCGTGCTGCAGCGGGACGTCGAGATAGCGCAGCACACGCTTCGCGCCGGCGAACGCGTCGATCACGTCGTCGCCGAGGGCGCTCGGGTAGAGATACAGGAAGCGCACCCAGTCGACTGATTCGACCTCGTCGAGCGCGCGGATCAGCTCCGCTATCCGGGGCCGCGCCCCCACCGGGAGGTCCTTGCCATAGGACAGGGTGTCCTGCGAGATCACGTTGAGCTCGCGCACGCCCTGCGAAGCCAGCATGCGCGCCTCGGCCACCACTGACTCGAGCGTGCGGCTCTGGAACCTGCCGCGAATCGCGGGGATCGCGCAGAACGCGCACACGCGGTCGCAGCCCTCGGCGATCTTGAGGTAGGCAGAGTGGCGCGCACCCAGCAGCAGCCGCGGACTGTGTTCGTCGTAGAGGTGCGTACGGCCCGCGTCGACATAGACGCCGCGCGAGCGGCCGGCGCACGCGTCCTCGAGGATCTGCGCGATGTTCTGGAACTGACCCGTGCCGACGAACGCGTCGACCTCCGGCAGCTCCTTCGCGAGCTCCGCGCCGTAGCGCTGCGGCAGACAGCCGGCGACCACCAGGGCGCGGATCGAGCCGCGCTCCTTCTCGTCCGCCAGCTCGAGGATCGCCTCGACCGACTCCTCGCGCGCGCTCGCGATGAACGAGCAGGTGTTCACGATCGCGACGTCCGCGTCCGCGAGCTCTTCCGCGATCGCGCAGCCGGCCAGCGCGAGCTGGCCGAGCATCACTTCCGAATCGACCTGGTTCTTGGCGCAGCCCAGGGTCCGGAAGTAGACGCGCGGCGCTGTGGGGGCGGCCGTCATGGGCGCGGAAGGTTAGCATGAGGCGCCGGGGGGTTAGGTGATGCTGCGCAAGTTCGCGGGCCCTTACGCCGCCGGGGCGCTGGCCGCACTGCTCACGACGCTCGTCCTCTGGATCGCCGTGCGCGCGAAGCTCGGAGCCGTGATCGACGTACAACTCGGCAAGCTGTTTCCCGGCGGGCTGGACCCGCTCTGGCTCGGCTGGCGCGTGCTCGAGGGGAGTCTCTTCGCGCTCGCGCTCCCGCTCGCGCGCGGCCGCGGACTCACACCGGTCCGCGCAGGGCTCGTCATCTCCCTGCTGCCCTCGCTGCGCGCTCTGTTCCTGCAGCTCCCGAACGCGGGCTACGGAATGCTGGGCGTGCAGCTCGGCGCGCTCACGCCGGTCGTGGTGCTCGCCGCGAACGGCCTCTGGGGCTGGTTCCTCGGCTCGCTGGTCGGCCGCGTGGGCGCGCCTGACCTATGAGCGGCGCCGGTCTGGCGCCTGCGGACGTGCGCCGCACATTGCCAAGGCGCCGGTCTGGCGCCTACGGACGTGCGTCGCACATTGCCAAGGCGCCGGTCTGGCGCCTGCGGACGTGCGTCGCACATTGCCAAGGCGCCGGTCTGGCGCCTGCGGACGTGCGCCGCACATTGCCAAGGCGCCAGACCGGCGCCGCACACAAGTCGTGCATGCTAGCCTCGGGGTATGCGCGTCGGAGTGATCAGTGACACGCACGACAACGCGCGAAACGTCGCGCGCATCGTGGCGGTGCTGCGCGAGGCGCACGTGGAGCGCGTGATCCACACCGGCGACATCACGCGCGCCTCGACCCTGCGTTTGTTGGCGGAGATCGCGGTGCCGGTTTTCGGCGTGTACGGGAACAACGACGTCGAGCGCGAGCAGTTGGCGGAAGCGGCGGCGGAGCTCGGCTTCGAGCTCGCGGAGCCGCCGCTCGAGCTGCACTGGGCCGGCCGGCGCATCACGGTGGTTCACGATCGCAAGGCGCACCCCCGGCTCGAGCTCGCGGCGCGCGACGTTCTGCTCCACGGTCACGATCACCGCTACGCGCTCGAGCGCGTCGCCGGCACGCTCGTCTTCAACCCGGGGGAGTGCGCGGGCTGGCTCGAGGGCCGCAACGCCGTCGGCGTGCTCGACCTCGAGCGGCTCGAAGCCGATCTGCTGCGGTTCTGACAGTGCGGCGCGAGCTGCTCGAGATCGCAGATCAGATACGCGCGCTCGCGACCACGGGCCTGCACTACAGCGAGGGGCCGTTCGACCGCGAGCGCTACGACAAGCTGCTGCAGCTCGCCGCGCGGCTCGCGGCGCACGGCTCCGGCGACGAGCCACTCGCGCTCGAGCGCCTGTTCCGCACCAGCGACGACGGCTACGTGACTCCGAAACTCGACGTGCGGCTCGCGCTGTTCCGCGCCGACCGCGTGCTGCTGGTGCGCGAGCGCATGGACGGGCGCTGGTCCCTGCCCGGCGGCTTCGTCGACGTGGGCGACAGCCCGTCGGAGGCGGCGGTTCGCGAGGCCGTCGAAGAGGCGGGCGTCGTGGCGCGCGTCGAGCGGCTGGCGGGGGTGTTCGACACGCGCCTGCAGCCCGACTGTCCGCCGCACCTCTTCCACATACACAAATTGGTGTTCGTGGGCCGGCTGCTCGACCCCGACGCGCTGCCGCGCGCGGGCAGCGAGGCCACCGACGCCGCGTACTTCCCCGTCGGCCAGCTCCCCGACCTCTCGCTCGGCCGCACCTTGCCGCTGCACGTGCGCGAGGCGCTGCGGGTCGCAAGCGACCCGGCCGCGCTGCCATACTTCGATTGACGTGAGCGACTCGGTCGATCTTCTCGATCCCGACGTGTACGCGCGCAGCGGCTACCCGTGGCAGGCGTGGGCGGAGCTGCGCGAGCACGATCCGGTGTCGCGGCGCCGCCACGGGGAGATGGGCGAGTACTGGGCCGCGGTGCGTCACGCCGAGCTCATCGCCGTGTCGCGCCGGCCCAGCGAATTCGTCTCGGGAATCCGGCTCAACATGCCGCCGCGGCGCGTGCATCCCGGTCAAACCGAGGAGATCCTGCCCGAGACGATCATCACGATGGATCCGCCGCGCCACGCGCAATACCGCGCGCTCACCAGCCGGCTCTTCACGCCGCGCGCGCTGGCCGCGTTCGAGCCGCGCATCGCGGCGCTGGCGCGCGAGATCGCGGCGCGCGCGGTGCAGCGGTTCGGCGACGGGCGCGAGTTCGACTTCGTCGACGAAGTCTCGGCGCGACTTCCGCTCGCAGTGATCATGGAGCTCTTGGGCGTGCCGCGGGGCGACTGGGACGCGCTGCTCGCCCTCGCCAACCAGACCGTCGGCTCGGGGGACCCCGAGTACAACCAGGGCGGTGTCTCGATCAGCGTCGCGCTCGCGGCGCGCAAGGCGATCTTCCAACACTATTCCGTGTACGTCGCCGAGCGCCGCGCTCGGCCGCGCGACGATCTGATGAGCGTGCTCGTCGCCGCGCGCGTCGACGGCCGCGCGCTCAACGACGACGAGATCCTCGGCTATTGCTTCCTGCTGACCGCGGCGGGAAACGAGACCACGCGCAACGCGACGACCGGCGGCACGCTCGCGCTGCTCGAGCACCCGGCGGAGCTCGCGCGCCTGCGCGCGGATCCGAGTCTCTTCGCGCGCGCGGCCGACGAGATCGTGCGCTGGACCTCGCCG
>DATFUE010000370.1:0-3705 GCA_035261165.1 Myxococcota bacterium | reverse complement strand
GGGCTCACGGGTCTCTGGAACCGCCGCTATCTCGATCAGCGCCTCGAGTCCGAGCTCAACGTCGCCCGGCGCTACGGCCGGCCGCTCTCGCTCGTGCTGGTCGACGTCGACCACTTCAAGCGCGTGAACGACGACTACGGTCACTTGTTCGGCGACATCGTGCTGCAGGGCATCGCGGAGGGCCTGCGCGCGTACGCGCGGCGCTCCGACATCGTCGCCCGCTACGGCGGCGAGGAGTTCGCGATCCTGCTCACCGACACCAATCTGCGTTCCGCGATGTACGTCTCGGAGCGCCTGCGTTCGTCGGCGGAGAGCCGCCACTTCGAGGCGCGCACCGAGATCGTGAACGTGACGGCGAGCTTCGGCGTCGCGTGCACCGAGGACCTGGCCGCGGAGCTCGCGCCCGAGGCGCTGTTGAAAGCGGCCGATCTCGCGCTCTACGCGTCGAAGGATGCCGGCCGCAACTGCGTGCACCTGTACCGCTCCGGCGAGCTGATCCTGTCGACGGGAAATCCGCTCGCGCTGGGCAGCGACCCGGGCGAGAGCAAGAGCTAGCTCGCGCCGCCCGCGTTCCTGTGCGAGCCTTTGCGGGGTGAGTGACACGCGAGCCGAACCCCTGCGGATCGTCGGCGCGACGGATCTGCGCGCTCCCGTGGTGATCCTCGCGTACGCGGGTTGGAACGACGGCGGCGAAGCGGCGACCACCGCCGCCGCGCACCTGCTCGAGACGTTCAGCGCGGCGAAGCTCGCGACGCTCGACATGGAGGAGTTCGTCGATTTCACCGTCGTGCGACCGCACGTGCGACCGCGCGACGGCGGCCGCCGCGAGATCCGCTGGCCCGATCACGAGTTCTTCGCGATCCGCTCCGAGACGCACGCGTTCGACCTGATCGTCGGGCTCGGCGTCGAGCCGCACCTGCGCTGGCGCGCGTTCTGCGCGCACGTGGGCGAGCTCGTGGAGCGCGTCGGCGCGCGCCTGGTGATCCTGCTCGGCGCGTTTCTCGACGAGGTCATCTACTCGCAGCCGATCCAGGTCATCGGCGCGAGCACGGATCCGGAGCTCTCGCGCGAGCTCGGCCTCGCGGCGTCGAGCTACGAAGGGCCGACGGGGATCGTCGGCGTGCTCGCCGAGATGCTCGCGCGCGCGGGCACCCCCACCCTCTCGCTCTGGGCGCGCCTGCCGCACTACGTGCAGGCGTCGCCGAACTCGCGCGCCGCCCTCGCGCTGCTGCAGCGGGTCGAGGCCGCGACCGGTTTCCCGATCGACAAAACCGGCCTGGAGTCCGCCGCGGCGACCTTCGACCAGGAAGTCTCCGAAGCGATCGCCGCCGACCCACACCTCTCCGCGTACGTGAGAGAGCTCAAGCGCCGCGCCTTCTCACAGTAACTTCGCTCGCCTGCGGCTCGCTGCGCGCGGCTTCCCGATGATCGCGTGGGCACCCTACCCACGCTCCGGCGCTTGCGGGCCTCGCTCGGGACCGCCCTCGCTTAGCCTCATTGACTTCGTTCGCCTTCGGCTCACTGCGCGCGCCTTCCGGCGCTTGCGGGCCTCGCTCGGGACGGCCCTCGCTCGGCCGTCGCGTTGTTTGTCGCCTTGCTCGAGAAGACTCAGAACAGTGACTGGTGGATGCGTCTTGTCGCGGGCGAGCGGTTGAGCGTGTAGAAATGGATTCCCGGGGCGCCGCGCGCGAGTAACTCGCGGCACTGCGCGGTGGCCCATTCGACGCCGATCTCGAGCGTGGCGTCGTCGTCGTCGCCCGCCGCGTCGAGCGCGCGGCCGAGCTCGCTCGGGATGCGCGCTCCGCAGAGCGCGGTCATGCGCCGGATCGACGCGCCGCTCACGATCGGCATGATTCCCGGCACGATCGGCTGGATGACTCCCGCGGCGCGCGCGCGCGCGACGAACGCGAAGTAGTCCGCGTTGTCGAAGAAGAGCTGCGTGATCAGGAAGTCGACGCCGGCGCGCACCTTCTGCACCAGCATCGCGAGATCCGCTTGCGGGCTCGCGGCGCGTGGGTGCTTCTCCGGGTAGCAGGCGGCACCGACGCAGAAGTCGAAGCGCGCGCGCACCAGCTCGACCAGCTCGTTCGCGTACTCGAGGCTGCCGGGCGGCGGCACGTAGCCCGCCGGCGGATCGCCGCCGAGCGCGAGCACGTTCTCGATGCCGAGCGCGCGCAAGGTCGCGAGCGTCGCGGCGAGCTCGTCGCGCGTCGAGCCGACGCAGGACAGGTGCGCCATCGCCGTGATGCCGATCTCGTCCTGGATGCGCGCCGTCAACTCGACGGTCTTCCGCCGCGTCGAGCCGCCCGCGCCCCAAGTCACCGAGACGTACGCCGGCGACAGCTTCTTCAGCTCCGCGATCGCGCGGAACAGCGCGTCGAAGCCCGCCTCCGCCTTGGGCGGGAAGAACTCGAACGAGATCATCGCTCGGCTCCGTTCGAATCCCTCGCTGATCCGCATGACTCCCTCGCCAGCCCGCGCCGGATCGCCTCAAGGCGACTCGAGCGGGCTCCGATTCTATCCGGCGTGAACTCTTCTGCGCGCGCGAGACGGCGAGTGCTGACCTCGCGAATTCCGGTCCGCTTCATGGCGGAGGGCGTGGAAGGCGTCGGCCAGCTCAAGAACTTGTCGCGCGCCGGCCTCTTCGTCCGCTCGAACGACCTGCCGCGCCCCGAGGCGGCGATCTCCCTGCAGCTCGATGTGCCGGGGACGGGCGCCTCGCTCAACCTGCGCGGCGAGGTGCGCTGGACCACCGACGGCACGGACGCCTCCGACGGCTCGGGCGACTCCGACGCCTCGTCCGGATTCGGCGTGCAGCTCCTCGAGCCCTCCCCCGAGTTCAGCGAGCTCTTCCGCTGGGCGGTCGAGCAGCTCGAAAAACCCGATCAGGATCCGATCGCCTGACGTAACTTCGCTCGCCTGCGCGCGCCTTCCGATGATCGCGTGGGCACCCTACCACGCTCTGCCGCTTGCGGGCCTCGCTCGGCCTCATTGACTTCGTTCGCCTTCGGCTCACTGCGCGCGCCTTCCCGATGATCGCGTAGGCACCCTACCCACGCTCCGCCGCTTGCGGGCCTCGCTCGGGACGGCCCTCGCCGCGCCTCATTGACTTCGTTCGCCTTCGGCTCACTGCGCGCGCCTTCCCGATGATCGCGTGGGCACCCTACCCACGCTCCGCCGCTTGCGGGCCTCGCTCGGGACGGCCCTCGCTCGGCCCTCGCGTTGTTCGTAGGGGGGTCGAGAAGACTCGGAGTGACCAAGCTCTGTCACTCATTCACTCAAACCCCGCGGGAGCCCGGCGGCGGCCGGAGCCGGCTGAGGGGGGTCCCGTACTCGGGGGTGACCCCCGAAGCGGCGACGGACACCGACCGGGCGCCGCCACGAGATCCGAAGAAATGCAGCCCGAGCGCTCGCCGGATGCCGACGAACCGGAGGCGTACTCGCCGGGTGAGGAGGCGCCGGTGACGCGCGGGCGGCGAGTCACACTGCTCTACGCTCGCTCGCGGTCGAAACTGAACCGGAGCGGTATCGCGTTTGCGATACCGCCCCGGCCGTGTACGCGAACGCGGGCTTACGCCTGCGTCATTTCCTTGATCAGCTGCGAGACCTTCTGTGCCTCGGGGCTCGGAGCGCCAGCCATTTGCATCTGCATCAGCTTGGCCATGTCGCCCTCGACGCGGATCTGACCCGACATGAACGCCTGCA
>DATFUE010000369.1:0-14333 GCA_035261165.1 Myxococcota bacterium | reverse complement strand
CGTCGCTCGCGTCGGATTGGCGTCGGACTCGTTCTCGCGCTCGCCGCGGCCTGCGCGACGACGCAGCAGACGAAGATCGCCGACACGACATACTGCCCGTTCATGGGCGACGCGCTGTGCGCGAAGCTCGCGGTCACGGAGACTCCGGGCCGCTTCGATGTCGCCAGCGGCCCGCCGCCGGCCAACCTCCGATACGTCGACTCGAGCGCCGCTTGGAAGCAGTACACAAAGGTCATGATCCATCCGGTCATGTTCTGGGCCGGCGACGACGTAAAGGTGTCCCCGAAGGACCAGACCCAGCTCGCCAACTACTTCTACGCGTCCCTGGAGAAGCAGCTCGCGACGAAGTACCAGATCGCGACCGAGCCCGGACCCGGCGTGATGACGCTGACGGTGGCGATCGAGGACGCGTCGTCCGCGACGCCGGTGCTGCGCACGATCTCGATGCTCGTTCCGCAGGCGCGCGCGCTTGCGACCTTGAAGTACGTCGCCACCGGAACCTACCCGTTCGTCGGCTCGGCGCAGGCCGAGGCCAAGGTGACTGACTCCCTGACCGGCCAGGTCCTGGCGGCCGGAGTCGACCGGCGCGTCGGCGGTGGGAGCCTGGCGACGGCCGCGCAGTGGCAGCTCGGCGACGCGGAGAACGCGATCGACGCGTGGTCGGCGCAGATCGCGACCCGTCTCTCGTCGTACACATCCGGCGCGGTGGTCGCGAGGTAATCGCGATCGCGAGATAGGGACGCCAGCCCCGGCGCGCGGTAACGTGCGCTCGTGGCGGTGTTCAGCGCACAAGCCGACGGCGTTCCCGTGCTCGCCGTCTCGGAGCTCATCGAGCTCCTGCGCGGGGCGCTGCGCGACGAGTGGGGCGACGTCTGCGTCGAGGGCGAGATCGCCTCGCTCTTCCGCTCGCGCCCGGGGCACCTGTACTTCGACTTGAAGGACGAGGGCGCGATCCTGCGCGCAGTGATGTTCCGGAGCTCGCAGCTCGACCCCGCGCTCGAGCCCCAGGACGGCATGCTCGTCCGGGCGCGCGGCCGGCTCGATCTGTACGCGGAGCGCGGCGCTCTGCAGCTCGTGGTGTCGGGGCTCGCGGCGGTGGGTGACGGCGCGCTGCGCGTCGCGTTCGAGCGGACGCGCGCCGCGCTCGAGGCCGAGGGGCTCTTCGATCCCTCGCACAAGCGCCCGCTGCCCTTCATGCCCAAGCGCATTGGCCTGGTGACCAGCGCGCAGGGCGCGGCGATCCACGACTTCCTGCGCGCGCTGCGGCGCCGCTGTCCCGCGCTCGAGGTCGTGCTCTACGACGCGCGCGTGCAAGGGGAGGGCGCCTGGCGCGAGCTGGTGCGCGGGCTGCACTTGCTCGCGGAGCGCAAGGACGTCGAGGTGATCGTACTGGCGCGCGGCGGCGGGTCACTCGAGGATCTCTGGAACTTCAACCGCGAAGAGCTCGTGCGCGCGATCTTCGCGTTGGAGACTCCGGTCGTCTCGGCAATCGGTCACGAGGTCGACTGGACGCTTGCCGACTTCGTCGCGGACGCGCGCGCCGCGACGCCGACCGCGGCCGCCGAGCTGGTCGCGCCCGACGCCGCGGCGCTGCTCCAGCGGATCGACGCGCTCGAGGCCCGCATGACTGCGCGCACGCGCGCCCGCCTGCGCGATCTCGCGCACCGCCTCGAAGCGCTGCGCCGCGGGCTCGTGCATCCCGCGCAGCGCCTGCGCGAGCTTCGCCGGCATCTTGCCGACCTCGCGCTGCGCCTGGCGAGCGCGGCGCGGCGCGCTCACGAGCGTGCCGCGGCCCGGGTGGCGGGCGCAGCGGGTCGGCTGGACGCGCTCTCGCCGCTCGCGGTGCTCGGGCGTGGCTACACACTCGCGTTCCGGGAGTCCGACGGGCGGCTGCTGCGCAAGCCCGCCGAAGTCTCTCCGGGAGACGCTATCCTGCTGCGGCTCGCGCACGGCCGAATCCGCGCTACGGTGCGCCAGTCCGAGGGCGAGCCGGACGGCGAGCCCTAGAGGGAGGACCGCGACGGATGGCCACGCGCCGCGCCGGAGACGAATCTGCCGAGCCGCGCTTCGAGGCCAGCCTGGCGTCGCTCGAGGCCCTGGTCGCGAAGCTGGAGAGCGGCGAGCTCGAGCTCGAGCAGGCGCTGGCCGCGTTCGAGGAAGGTGTGGCGCTCGCGCGGCGCTGCTCCAGCCGACTCGAGGTCGCCGAGCTGCGCATCAAGAAGCTCGAGGAGGGGGCGAGCGCCCCGACCGAGCGCGACTTCGAGCTCGAGGGCGGCGCCAGCGGACCGCGTGGAGACGAGTCATGAGCGAGCCGGACCTCGAGCTGTTCCTCGACGAGTGCTGCGCGCGCGTCGACGCACAGCTCGAGCGCAGTCTCCCGCGCAGCGACGAGTCACCCGCGATCCTGCACGAGGCGATGCGCTACGCGGTGTACTCGGGCGGGAAGCGCCTGCGGCCCGCGCTCGTGTTCGCCGCGGCACACGCGTGCAAGCTCGCGCCGGAGCGCGCCGCTCCGCTCGCGGCCGCGGTCGAGCTGGTGCACACCTACTCACTCGTGCACGACGACCTGCCCGCGATGGATGACGACGATCTGCGCCGCGGTCGGCCGACGGTGCACGTGAAGTTCGGCGAGGCGAACGCCATTCTGGCCGGCGACGCGCTGCTGGCGGCGGCGTTCGAGGAGCTCGCGCGCGCGGCGGTGCCGATCGCGGTCGTGGGCCGGTTGGCGCACGCGGCGGGCTCGCGCGCGCTGGTCGGGGGCCAGGTCGACGACCTGGCGTTCCGGCCCGAGAGCGCCGACGCCGCGCTGGTGCGCTCGATCCACGAGCGCAAGACCGCCGCGCTGTTTCGCTTCTGTGTCTGGGCGCCGGGCGTGGTCGCCGCCCGCTCCGCGCGCGAGCTCGAGTCACTCGACGCGTTCGGCCTCGCCTACGGCGTCGCGTTCCAGCTCGTCGACGACCTGCTCGACGGCGGCCGCGACGAGTGCTCGATCCTGTTGGTCGCCGACGAAGCCGGCGCGCGCGCGCGCGTGCGCGAAGAAGTCGACCGTGCGCTCGAGGTCGCGGACTCGTTCGGCGCGGCCGGCGGGTTCCTCCGCGGCCTGGCGACCGCCGCCAGCGGCAGACTGAGGTAGGGGGGAGATGAGCCCGATTCTCGACCAGATCCGGGCGCCGGAGGACCTGCGGCGCTTGCCCGAAGCGCGACTGGCCGAAGTCGCGGCCGCGGTGCGCGGCGAGATCATCGACACGATCTCGAAGACCGGCGGACATCTCGCCGCCGGGCTCGGCGCGGTCGAGCTCGCGGTCGCCCTGCACTACGTGTTCGAGACCCCGCGCGACAAGCTGATCTGGGACGTCGGCCATCAGGGCTACCCGCACAAGATGCTCACCGGCCGGCGCGAGGAGTTCGGCAGCATCGGCAAGCGCGGCGGCATGGGCAAGTTCCTGCGCCGACACGAATCGGTGTACGACGTGTTCGGCGCGGGTCACGCGGGCACCTCGATCTCGGCCGCGACCGGCATCGCCGAGGCGATCCGGCGCCGCGGCGGCAAGGAGAAGGTCGTCGCCGTGATCGGCGACGGCGCGCTCACCGCCGGCATGGCTTACGAGGGCTTGAACAACGCCGGGTATCTCCGGCTGTCGAACCTCGTGGTGGTGCTGAACGACAACGAGATGTCGATCTCGCCGAACGTCGGCGCGCTGACTTCGTTCCTCGCGCGGCGCTGGTCCGCGCCGCAGACGCGGCGCCTGAAGCACGCGGTGAAGACTTTCCTCGAGTCGATTCCGGGTGCGGGCGACGAGCTCGTCGAGATGGCGCGGCGCGCGGAGCAGAGCTTCAAGGCATTCATCTCGCCCGCGCAGCTCTTCGAGGGCCTCGGCTTCAATTACATCGGCCCGATCGACGGGCACAACCTCACGGAGCTGATCGAAGCGCTGCGCAACGTGCGCGACATCGAGGACAACGAGCACCCGGTGCTCGTGCACTGCCGCACCGAGAAGGGCTACGGCTACGAATTCTCGCAGGCCGACCCGGTGAAGTATCACGGCGTCGAACAGTTCGAGGTCTCCTCGGGGACGATGAAGAAGTCGCCGCCCGGGAAGCCCTCGTGGACCGGCGCGTTCGCCGACGCGCTGATCGAGCTGGCGAAGCAGGACCCGCGCATCGTCGGAATCACCGCGGCGATGGCGGGCGGCACCGGCCTCGACAAGTTCGAGCGCGCGTTCCCGGATCGCTTCTACGACGTCGGCATCGCGGAGCAACACGCCGTGACTTTCGCCGCGGGTCTCGCGACCGAGGGACTCAAGCCGGTGTGCGCGATCTACTCGACGTTCCTGCAGCGCGCGTACGACCAGATCGTGCACGACGTGTGCGTGCAGAACCTCGACGTGACCTTCGCGCTCGATCGCGCGGGCCTGGTCGGCGCCGACGGGGCGACTCACCAGGGTCTCTACGACATCGCCTATCTGCGCGCGCTCCCGAACATGGTCGTGATGGCGCCGAAGGACGAGAACGAGCTGCGCCAGATGCTGAAGACCGCGATCGAGCACCCGGGCCCGGCGGCGCTGCGCTTCCCGCGCGGCTCCGCGCCGGGTGTGCCGCTCGACGGCGAGATCAAGAGCCTGAAGATCGGCGAGGCGGAGCTCCTGCGCGACGGGCGCGACGTCGCGATCGTCGCGCTGGGTCACTCGGTCGCCGCGGCGCAGGACGCAGCGCAGAGACTCGAGGAGCACGGCATATCGGCCGCGGTGCTGAACGCGCGCTTCGCGAAGCCCGTCGACGCGCGCTGGCTCGGCGAGCTCGCGCGCCGCTGCCGCGCGCTGGTCGTCGTCGAGGAGCACAGCATTCACGGCGGCTTCGCCGACGCGGTGCTCGCTTCGCTCGCGGCGCAGCGCATCTCGGTGCCGGTGCGCGCGCTCGGCGTGCCCGACCAGGTCGTCGAGCACGGCTCGCAGGACGAGTGGCGCGAAGCCATCGGGCTCGACGCCGCCGGCATCGAGAGGGCGGTTCGCGAGCTGCTCGGCCGCTGAGTCGTGGCGGCGCCTCGGGTCCGCCTCGATCAGCGGCTGGTCGAGCTCGGCCTCGAGTCGACGCGCGCGCGCGCTCAGGTGCGCATCCAGGCCGGCGAGGTGCGGCTCGGCGATCGCGTGGTCGACAAGCCCGCGACTCTGGTGGCCGCGGACGCCGTGCCGGTGCTCGCGCAGCGCAGCCTCTACGTGTCCCGCGGCGGCGAGAAGCTCGCCGGCGCGCTCGACGCGCTCGGCCTGGACCCGTCGGGGCTGCGCTGCGCGGACGTCGGCGCGTCGACCGGCGGCTTCAGCGACTGTCTCCTGCAGCGCGGCGCAGCGAGCGTGTTCGCGCTGGACGTCGGCCGCGGCCAGCTCGACCACAAGCTGCGCAGCGATCCCCGGGTCGAGTCACTCGAGCGCACCAACGTGCGCTACTTCGAGCTCGGCGGGCGCGCGCCCTACGACCTGGTCACCGCGGACGTCTCGTTCATCTCGCTCAAGGTCGTGCTGCCGCGGCTGCGCGCCCTCGTGCGACCGGGCGGCCGGCTGCTCGTCCTGGTGAAGCCGCAGTTCGAGCTCGAGCGCAAAGCGGCGCCGAAGGGCGTGGTGCGCGATCCCGAGCTGCGCGCCCGCGCCGTGCGCGAGGTGCGGGAGGCGGCGGAAGCCCTCGGCCTGGTGGCACTGGGGGAGTCCGAGAGCGCGCTGGCCGGGCCCAAGGGAAACCGCGAGGTTTTCCTGCTGTTCGGACGCCAACCTGCGAATCCGTGAACCGGGCGCCGGAGCAGCCGATTTGCCATCGGGCGCGCCCAGCCTAGACTAGCGGTCTATGTCGGTCGTCTCTCTCACGGAATCAGCGGCTACGAAGGTTCGGCAGCTCATCGAGCGCGACGGGCGCGCGGGCTACGCGCTGCGACTCAAAGTCGTGGGCGGCGGCTGCAGCGGCCTGCAGTACCAGTTGATGTTCGACGACAAAGTCGGCGAATGGGATCAGAAGAGTGAAGAGAACGGCGTTCCGGTCGTGGTCGACTCGAAGAGCGCCGTGTACCTGCTCGGCACCAAGGTCGACTACATCGACGACCTGAACGGCGCGGGGTTCAAGATCGAGAACCCGAACGCCACGAGCACTTGCGGCTGCGGTCAGTCGTTCGGCGCCTGACAGGTCTTACGGGGTCCGGCGCGTGGGCGGCCACGCGCCACCCGTGCTTCGCTCGGCTGCGCCTCACTGCGCGCTCCGTGCTTTGCACTCCGCTTGCGGCTTCGGCTCCGGAGCAGAGTTAGAAGCTAGGCATTCGGCCGCGGGCGAGCTGGGTCAGCGTGAACGCTTCGTCGGGGACTTCTGCGCCGACGATCAGGTTGCGGACGCGGCGGATGGTGTGGCGGCCGGTGCGCAGGTCGATCATCTCGTCCTCCATCGGAACCCACCAGTCGATGTTGCGCTCGATGCGGTCCACCCGGGCGCTGTAGCGCTTCCACAGGCCCGCTTCGTCGAAGTAGTCGGTCCGCAAGATCACCGGGCGATCCTGCGAGATCCAGGCGAGCAGCATCGTGTACGGGCCCTCGAGCGGGCGCAGGCGCAGGACGCGGCAGTCCTCGCCGTCGATCTTGTCCTCGCCGAGCACCTCGATGCGGTAGTCGTCGGAGCTGCGCGAGCGGAAATCGGCGTAGTTGAAGTCACTGCCGAACATCGATGCGCGATAGCGGCCCATCGACACCGGCCGCACCTGTCCGCGCGTGCCGACGGAGGTGAAGGCGTGGTCCTCCTGACCAGGCTTCTGGAACAACAGGACGCGCGCGGAGTCACGCCGGCCGTCGCCGTCGTACACCAGCGTGCGCGTCTCGCCGCCCTTGGTCTTGCGGCCGTAGGCGAAGGTCACGCCTTCCTCGTCGGGCAGGCCGGCGTCGATGCGCAGCTCGACCGCGACGAGCATGTCGGGCTGATAGAGGTTGCGCAGCGCCGCATCGAGGGCGTCGCGCGCCTCCGGTCCGTCGAAACCGACCAGGAACGGAGTCAGCGCAAATACGAGAGCGAGAGACTTGCAACGCATGCCGCACCATCCGGCGGCATCCGTCCGTCGCTGAGCGCACGCGTCTCAGTAGGAGGGGAACCGCCCGGTCCGCAGGTTCGAGCTCGTGAAGAGCTGATCGGGAAAGACCGGGTCGAGACTGAAGCGCTCGAGCGTGAGAACCTGAGTCGCTTCGCCGGGCCGCTCGACGCTGCGGCGCCTCGCGACCGGGCGCGAGCCGGTGCGATCGACGTCGCTCGGCAGAACTGTGACTCGGCGCACCCATTTTTCGCCGCGCAGGTAGCGGGTCTCGAGCGCGAGGTGGGAATCGCGCGCCAGCGAGGTCACGATGCGGTCGTACGCGCCGTCGGCGCGGCGCAGCCGCTGCTCGAGCACGCGGCATGGCCTGCCGGCGACCTCGGCGTCGGGCAGACGCGCGAGCGAGTAGTCCGCGGCGCGCGCCGGCCACAAATCCGCGAGCGCGGGCAGGCCGGGTGCGAACGGCAGGCGCTCGAGCTGGCTCGCGACCTGGACGTCGAGCGTGCGCCCGCTCTTCGGGCCGATCGGAAACAGCTTCGGCGAGCGGTAGTACTCGATCGACGGCATGCCGCTCGCGCGCGGCCGGAGCAGGAACGAGAGCGGGTCGTAGTTGTGCGGCGAGAACACACGCAGCACCAGCGCGACCCGACCGCTCTCCCAGCGGCGCGCCACGCCGAAGGTGATCTCTCGCTCGTCCCACTCGCTCTTCCAGACCTCGACCGCGCTCGCGCCGAAGGCCTGCTCGCTCGCGAGGGCGAAGAGCGCGTCCGCGTTCGGCTCCACGTCCGTGTCGGCCCGCGCCTCGGCGACGAAGGCGAATGCGAGCGCCGTGGCGGCGATCCTCGCCGCGAACCTCATGCGACCTCCCAACCTGGCGACCCCGCGCCCGACGGCGCAGAATGGCGCCGCCGGACGCGGGGGGGCAAGGGCGCCGGAGGGCGGTTCCCGTGCAGCGACCCATCTACCTCGACCACCACGCGACGACGCCGTGCGACGCGCGCGTCGTCGCGGCGATGCTGCCGTACTTCAGCGAGGAGTTCGGCAACGCGGCGAGCCGCACGCACGCGTTCGGCTGGCGCGCCTCCGAGGCCGTCGAACGCGCGCGCGCGGCGATCGCGGCTCTCGTCGGAGCGGACGCGCGCGAAGTGATCTTCACCTCGGGCGCGACCGAGGCGAACAACCTCGCGCTGCTCGGTGGCGCCCGCGCGCTGCGGCGCGCGCGCGCCGGCGTGAGCCACGTGATCGCTCTCCGCACCGAGCACCGGGCGGTGCTCGACCCGCTGGCCGCTCTCGAGCGCGAGGGCTTTCGCGCGACCTTGCTCCCGGTGGGCGGCGACGGCCTCGTCGACCCGGAGCGCCTGCGCGCGGCGCTGCGCGAGCCGACCCTGCTCGTCTCCGTCATGCACGCGAACAACGAGATCGGCGTGATCCAGCCGATCGCGGAGCTCGCCGAGCTGGCCGCCGAGTCGGGCGCCGCGTTCCACTGCGACGCCGCGCAGTCCGCCGGCTCGCTCGCGCTCGATGTGACACAGCTCGGTGTAGACTTCCTGTCGCTCAGCGCGCACAAGCTCTATGGCCCGAAGGGCGTCGGCGCCCTGGTCGTGCGGCGGAACGCGCCGCTGGCGCGGCTCGAGCCGCTGCTGCACGGCGGCGGTCACGAGCGCGGGCTGCGCAGCGGCACCCTGCCCGTGCCGCTGTGCGTCGGCTTCGGCCGCGCGGCGGAGCTCGCGCGCGCGGAGCGCGACGGCGATGCCCGCCACCTCGTCGCGCTCCGCGATCGCCTCTGGGCGCGCCTCTCGGCCGAGCTGCCGCAGCTCGCGCTGAACGGCTCGCTCGAGCACCGCCTGCCCGGGAACCTCAACGTCTCGTTCCTCGGCGCCGAGGGCGAAGCACTGCTCGCGGCACTGCCGGAGCTCGCGCTCTCGACCGGCTCCGCCTGCACCTCGGCGAAGCGCGAGGCGTCGCACGTGTTGCGCGCGCTGGGCGCGGCCGAGGCGCGCGCGCTGTCGGCGCTGCGCTTCGGCGTCGGCCGCGGCAACACCGAGGGCGAGATCGAGCGCGCGGCCGAGCTCGTGATCGCGGCGACGCGGAAGCTGCGCGCGCTCTCGCCGGTCTGGGAAGAGCTGCAGCGCGGTTCGCGGCGCGCGGCGTCTCCGTGAGCGAATACCCCGAGCAGGTGCTCGCGCACTTCCGCAACCCGATCGGCGCGGGTCGGCTCGCCGCGGACGACCCATGCGTCGCCTCCGCCGAAGCGCGCGACCCCGACGGCGGCCAGCGCGTGCGCATGCACGTGCGGCTGGCGGCCGACGCGCGACTGGCGGACGTGCGCTTCCAAGCGTTCGGCTGCCCGGCGACGATCGCCGTGGCGAGCGCGGCGGTCGGGCGCGTCGTGGGTCGCGACCGGGCGGCGGCGCTCGCGCTCAGCCCCGACTCGCTCGCGCGCGAGCTCGCGCTGTCGGCGGATCAGGCGCGCCTCGCGGCGCTCCCGATCCGGGCGCTGCGCCGGGCGCTCGCGTATCTTGCCGCGCGCGAAACAGCCATGCGACCCAAGAGCGAGAATCTCACCGCGAGCGAGAGTCACGTGTCGCGCGCGCAGCGCGAGGCGCTGCTGCGACACCGCGGCGCGACGCTCTGGTTCACCGGTCTGTCGGGCTCGGGCAAGTCGACCCTGGCGCGCGCCGTCGAGGAGAGCCTGATCGATCGCCGCGTCCTGGCCTACGTGCTCGACGGCGACAACGTGCGCCACGGCCTGTGCGCCGATCTCGGCTTCTCGGCCGAGGATCGAGTCGAGAACATCCGCCGGGTCGGCGAGGTCGCGAAGCTGATGAACGACTCGGGGGTGCTCGTGCTGACGGCGTTCATCTCGCCTTATCGCGCCGACCGGGCGCGCGTGCGGGCGCTTCTGCCCGAGGGTGAGTTCGTCGAGGTGTTCGTGGACTGCCCGCTCGAGATCTGCGAGCAGCGCGACCCCAAGGGTCTGTACCGGAAGGCGCGCGCCGGTGCGCTCCCAGATTTCACCGGCGTCTCCGCCCCCTACGAGCCGCCCGAGGCGCCCGAGCTGCGCGTCGCGACCGGCACGAGACCGCTGGGCGACTGCGTGAGCGACATTCTGGTCGCGCTCGAGGAGCGCGGCTTGATACCGCGCGTGAGCTGAGCCGATAAGTTCGCGGGAGCGCGATTGCCCGGGTATACCGCCGCTGCTAATGTGGCGTCTTCTCGAAGGATTTAGGTCATCGGACTGATCTTGAACCAGCGTTCGGGGTTGTGCGCGCTGCTCCTCGGGGCGGCTCTGGGCTGCTCTGCGCTGAGCGGTTCGCGCGGGCCGTCAGTGAGCGACGAGCCCAGCTACCACGTGACTCCGGTCTCGCCCGGCGCGGAAGCCGACGCGGCCTATATGCGCGGCCGCGCGCTCGAGCTCGACCGCCGCTACCTCGAGGCGGCCGAGGCGTACGAGCACGCCGCTCGGATCGATCCGCAGTCACCCGAGCTGCAGCGCTCGCTCGCCGAGGTGTGGATGTCCGCCGGCGAGCCGGCGCGCGCGCTCGAGTACGCGGAGCGCGCGCTCGCGCTGCAGCCCGACGACGAGGCGCTGCGCACCGGACTCGCGAGCCTGCACGCGCGCATGCGCGAATACGACCGCGCGGTCGAGCTGCTCGAGCCGCTCTTCGACAAGGGCACCCTGAACGACGAGGGGATGTTCACGCTCTTCACGCTGTATCTGAATCTCGACCGGAACGACAAAGCGCTGCGCGTCGCGCAGCGCATGATCCAGCGCGATCCGGACGACGTTCGCGGGTATCTCGCGCTCGGCGCCACCTACGAGCGCAGTGACAAGCTGGTCGAAGCGGAGCGCGCCTATCGCAGCGGCCTCAAGGTGGAGCCCGACCAGACGGCGCTCTTCGACGCGCTCGCGCGCCTCGCGCGGCAGCGCAAGGACGCGAAGGGCGAGCTCGCGGTGCTGCGCGAGAAGCTCGAGGTCGCGCCCGGCGATCCGGCGGCGCTGATGCGCATCGCGCAGATCTACGAGGAGCAGAAGGACCGCAAGAAGGCGATCGTCGCGCTCGAAGAGCTCGTGGACGAGCACCCCGAGCTCGCGGGCGCGCAGTTCCGCCTCGGGCTGTTCTATTACGAGGCGGGCCGCTACGACGAGGCGATCGCGCGCTTCGAGTCAGTCGCGGGCGCGGGCTCGGACGCCGGCGGCGACGCGGGCCGCTATCAGAGCGAGGTGAAGTACTTCGTCGGCCTGGTGCACGACGAGGCGGGGCGCAGCGACGAAGCGCTCGCGCAGCTCGCGCAAGTCCCGCCAGGCTCGCCGCGCTACGCCGACGCGCGCGGCGTCATGGCGCGCATCTACGAGCGCCGCAAGGACTGGGACGCCGCGGTCACCGAGCTGAAACGCGCGATCGCGGCGGCGCCGGACAAGACCTCGCTGCAGGTGTATCTCGCCGGCGTGTACCAGCGGCGCGGCGACTTGCCGGCCGCAGTCACGCTCATGCAGGAGCTGATCGCGGCCAATCCGACCGACGACGCCGACCTGCACTACGACCTCGGCGTGATCTACGGTGAGGCCGACGACCGCGAGAGCTCGTACGAGCAGATGAACAAGGTGCTCGAGCTCGACCCGAATCACGCGAGCGCGCTCAACTACGTGGGCTACAGCTGGGCCGAGAAGGGCGAGCGCCTCGACGAGGCCGAGAAGATGATCCGCCGCGCGATCGCGCTGAAGCCCGACGACGGCTACATCACCGACAGCCTCGGCTGGCTCTACTACCAGCGCGGCCTGGCTCAGCAGAAGGCCGGACAGCGCGACCAGGCGCGCAGCTCCTTCAACGCGGCGCGCTCGCAGCTGGAGCACGCGCTCTCGCTGCTCGACAAGGCCGATCCGGTGATCACCTGGCATCTGGGCGACGCCTACCGCTCGCTGGCGCGCTACGACGACGCGCTCGCGACCTACAAGCGCGCGCTGTCGCTCTCGCCCGACGACGACGACGCCGCCAAGATCCGCGAGCAGATCGAGTCACTGCAGCAGCAGCTCGGCCGCGGCGGGCGCAAGAGCGCGCATTGAGATTGGCCGCTCGCGCGGCCTGCGCCTGCGCGTTGCTCTCGGCCGCCGCGTGCGCGACCGCGGGCGGCCCGCCGTTTCGCCCGATCGCCGGCGAGGAGGAGGCGCTGCGCGCGCGCGTCGAGGCGGTCTCCGCGCAGGCCGGCGCGCGCCAGGGGCTGCGCGCCGTGGGCAAGCTGCACGTCAAGTCACCGGACGGGTCGGCCTCTGTGCGCGAGGTCGTGCTGGTCGAACGGCCCGCCCGCCTGCGGCTCGAGAGTCTCGACATGCTCGGCCAGGCGGCGACCCTGCTCGTGACGGATGGCGAGCGCTTCGCGTTCTTCGACGGAAAGCGCCTCGAGGACGGCGCGGCGGAGCCCGAGATGCTGCGGCGTCGCCTCGGGCTCGCGTTCGCGCCCGGTGAGGCGGTGCGGGCACTCTTGATCGCGCCGCTCCAGACCGAGTGGCCGCCGAGCGCGATCCTGGGGCGCGGCGGCGAGCGCGAGGTGCGCGTGCCGTCGCAGAGCCTGCGCTTCGCGCCGGACGGCGAGCTGGCGGCGATCGAGACGCTCGACGAGCGCGGCGGCGTGCGCTGGCTCGCGGAGTACGCGGAGTGGCGCGACGTGCCCGGAGGTCGATATCCGTTCTCGCTGGTGCTGTCGTTTCCCGAGACCCGGATGCGCGCGGAGCTCGAGCTCAGCGAGGTCGAGCTGAACCCGACGCTCGACCCGTCACTTTTCCGTGTCGCCCGCAGGGCCTCGCCGTGAGCGAGCCCGTGCTCGCGGTCCGCGACCTGTGCACGAGCTTCGCCACCAAGCGCGGCAAGCTCGTCGCCGTCGACGGGGTCGACCTGGACCTGTTCAAGGGCGAGACACTCTGCGTCGTCGGCGAGTCGGGCTGCGGGAAGTCGGTCACGGCGCTCTCGATCCTGCGCCTCCTGCCCGAGCCCCCCGCGCGCATCGAGCGGGGCCAGATCTTGTTCGAGGGCCGCGACCTGCGCGGTCTCTCGAACGAGGAGCTGCGCGCGCTGCGCGGCAATCGGATCGCGATGATCTTCCAGGAGCCGATGACGTCGCTGAACCCCGTGTTCCGCGTCGGCGATCAGATCGAGGAGGCGCTGCGCGTGCACCGCGACCTCGACAAGTCCGACCGCGTGGCGCGCGTGCTCGAGCTGCTCGAGCTCGTCGGCATTCCCGAGCCGCGCACGCGCATGCGCGACTATCCGCACCAGCTCTCCGGCGGCATGCGCCAGCGCGTGATGATCGCGATGGCGCTCGCGAACGACCCCGCCGTGCTGATCGCCGACGAGCCGACGACCGCGCTCGACGTCACGATCCAGGCGCAGATCCTCGACCTGCTCGAGGCGCTGAAGCGCCGCTTCGACATGGCCGTGCTGTTCATCACGCACGACCTCGGCGTCGTCGCCGAGACCGCGCAGCGCGTGGCCGTGCTGTACGCGGGGCGCGTGGTCGAGACCGGCTCGGTCGAACAGATCTTCGCCGCGCCCCAGCACCCCTACACCCGCGGCCTGCTCGACTCGCTGCCCTCGGCGCGCACGCGCCCCGGAGAGTCACTCCGGGTGATTCCCGGCCGCGTGCCGGATCTCGTCGCGCGCCCGAAGGGCTGCAGCTTCCGCGAGCGCTGCACGCGCGCGCTCGCGCTGTGCGCGGAGCACGACCCCGCGCTGGCCAGCGGGCGCGGCGGGGCGCTCGTCGCGTGTCACAATCCGGTTCCGCCTCCGCAGTCGGCGGGCCGTGACGTGGGGAAGAGGGCATGACGACGCCTCTGCTCGCGCTGCGCGGACTCACCAAATCCTTCCGGGTCGGTCGCGGCTTCGGCCGGCGCGCGCGCCTGGTGGCCGTCTCGGACGTCGACCTCGAGGTCGAGGCCGGCGAGACGCTCGGGCTCGTCGGTGAGTCGGGCTGCGGGAAGTCGACCCTGGCGCGGCTCGCCCTGCGCCTGGTCGAGCCCGATGCCGGCGAGATCGAGTTCGAGGGGCGCGACCTGCTCCAGCTCTCGCGCGGCGAGCTGCGCGGCATGCGCCGGCGCATGCAGATCGTGTTTCAGGACCCGTTCGCATCGCTCAACCCGCGCATGACCGTCGGCGAGACGATCGGCGAGGGCCTGCGCGTGCACGGGCTGGCGCGCGGCGCCGCGCTCGAGCGGCGCGTCGCGGAGCTTTTGGAGATCGTCGGCCTCGCGCCCGAGCTCGCGTCTCGCTACCCGCACGAGTTCAGCGGCGGG
>DATFUE010000368.1:0-2023 GCA_035261165.1 Myxococcota bacterium | reverse complement strand
GGCGCGCTCTCGCATCGACAGGAGCCCGACGGACTTCGCGCGGCGCGCCGCCTTCACGAGGTCGAACCCGATGCCGTCATCGGTCACGTGAAGGACCCAGTTGCCCGCCGACCGTTGCCACACGATGCCGACAGCGGACGCCTGCGCATGCTTGTGCACGTTCTGCAGTGCCTCCTGCAGCACGCGGTACACGGCGAGCTCCTGCTGCGGCGACATGGCCGTCTCGCCCGTGTCGAGCTTGCTCGACACCTTTATGCCGCAGCGCGTCTCCCACTCGCTCGCGTAGTTGCGCATCGCGTCCGCGAGCCCGAGCTCGGTCAGCTCCGGCGGACGCAGGTCGTAGATCATCGCGCGCACCGAGTCGAGCGACGCGCGGAACTGTCCGCGCAGTGTGCCGAGCTCGCTGCGCAGCGTCTGCCGGAGCTCTGCCGGTGCGCGCTCGGCGATGCGCTCCAGATAGTCGACCTCGAAGATCGCGTTGGCGAGGACCTGCGCGGGACCGTCGTGCACGTCGCGATACAGACGCTCGCGCTCCGCCTCGAGGCTTTCGAGAACGCGCTGCGCGACGTCGAGCGCTTGGGAGTCGCCGTGTGGCTCTGGCTCGATCCCCGAGCCGAGGAGATACGAGACGCTCGACTCGATGTGCTGTACGACGAGCTGAAGCTGCTTCAGGCGCCGGTACGAGCGCTGCGTCGCTTCGTCGAGGTCGCCCTGGGTGGCCCCGCCCGACTGCGCCTCCGCGGTTCGCTGGTAGGCGCGCGAGAACTTCTCGACCTGCTGGCGTGCGCGCCGGACGTCGCGCCGCAGCCCGTCGACCAGCGCATCGAACTGCGCTTCGAGGTCGTCCGGATCTTTGACGAGGCGCGTTGGTTGTGGAGCCGTTCGCCGAGTATATGGACGGTTAGCGGCCGATCTGGCGACCGGCGCGTCTCAGCGGGGTCGCTCCAGCAATACCGAGCCTGCGTCGCCACCAACGACACGCCAGCCCTGCTCGCGAAGCGCGGAGACCAGCGCGCGGTCCGGCCTCAGCAGCACCTGCGTAATCTGGTAGCGCTCGAGGACCTCTTTCCAGCGGGGGCCGAGCTCGACCGCGGCGCGCCAGTCCGCGAACACGTCCGGCAGGAATGGGAAGAGCCGGCCGTCGACGAACACGGGGCGCTCGGGGGCGCGCCAGATCAGGTAGCCGCCCCAGTCGTACTCGTTGAGGATCACGCCGGAGCCTGAGCGCACCGCGTCGAGCACGACTGTCGGATAGGCCCCCTCGTTCGGGGCGTTCGGCACGAAGGCGAGGCCGGCGAGCGCCATCGCCGCGACGCCGGCGCCAAAGCCGACGATCGCGCCGCGCGGGTACGGGCGACGTCGCGCGAGCCACCGCTCGAGCGGCGGCCATGCGCGCGGTATGGCGGCTGAGATGAACGGCGCCGCCGCGAACGCGAAGTACGGCATGTGCCGCTGCGCCGAGAGACCGAGCCAGAGCAGTGGCGCGAGGAGCAGCAGGTCGAGCAGGGTGCCGCCGCTCCTCATCGCGAGAGCGAGCGTGCCGATGATGAACGCGGCGAACACGAATCCCGCGGGACGCGTGACGTCAGGCGGGGACTCTTCGACGATGAAGCGCGGCGGCGCGGTCGCGTGCGCCGCGGCGGCGCCGAGCCCGAGCGAACCGGGGTCGACGAGTGACGCGGCGAACGCGGTGCTCGCCGTGATCGCGAACGCAGCGAAGTTGCGGCGAGTGAGCAGCGCCTCCAGCGTGAAGATCCCGACGAGCACGAGGCCGAGGGCGTAGCCGCCGTGGAGATTCGTCCACAGCAGCATCAGCGGCGGCACGCCGAGCAGCATGCCGACGCGACCGGCGCGCGCTGCGAGAAGCAGCTCGAGGAGGAGCGGGAACAGCGCGAGCGTGAAGAGATGCGGGCGATCGGTCCACACGATCTCCGATAGCAAGAGGGCGGCGCAGGTCACAGGGACCGCGACGATGATCGGCGCGCCACCGCGCAGCGCGGCGCGCGTGAGGAAGAACGCGCAC
>DATFUE010000367.1:0-6873 GCA_035261165.1 Myxococcota bacterium | reverse complement strand
TGATGAACACGGGAATCACCTTCTCGGGATACTGGAACGGGCCGTAGTTGTTCGTGCAGCGCGAGAGCAATACGTCCATGTCGTGCGTGCGGTGGAACGCGAGGGCGATGTGGTCACCGCCCGCCTTCGCCGCGGAATACGGGCTCGAGGGGCGCAGGAGCGCCGTCTCGGTCGGGAAGCCCGGATGGGCGACGTCGCCGTAGACTTCGTCGGTGCCGACCTGCAGGAAGCGCACGCCCTTGTTCACCTGGCGCGCGGCCTCGAGCAACACGTACACGCCGAAGACGTTGGTCTCGATGAACTCGCCGGCCTTCGCCTTGGTCGAGCGGTCGACGTGTGACTCGGCCGCGAAGTTCACGATCCAGTCCGCGTCGGCGACGAGCTCGCGCGCGGTCTTCTCGTCGCGGATGTCGCCGCGCACGAAGCGGTAGTTCGGCGAGCCCGCGACGTCGGCGAGGTTCGCGAGATTCCCGGCGTAGGTGAGACAGTCGAGGTTCACGACTCGGACCCCCGGCTCCTCGGCGAGGAGCAGGCGCACGAAGTGGGAGCCGATGAAGCCGCAGCCGCCCGTGACCAGCACTCGCCTCATGGACGGCTCATCGGCGCGTGACCGCGCGCTCAGTAGCCACTCGGGAGCGCGACGCCATGCCGCTCGCCCGCCGGGCGCGCTTGCGCCAGCTCGAGGTTCAGCGGCGCCTCGGCGCGCGCGGGACGGACCCTGCGACCGTAAGTCGTGGTGCGCTCGTAGGGCACGCGGCCGATCTCGCGGATCAGCCGCTCGATCGTGTCGGGCTCGACGTGATCGCCGTGCTCCGAGCCCGCGGCGTTCGAGATCGACTCCTCCATCAGGGTGCCGCCGAAGTCGTTGGCGCCCGACATCAGCGCGACCTGGCCGAGCTTCAGCCCCATCTTCACCCACGAGATCTGCACGTTCTTGATCCACGGGCGCAGGAAGAGGCGAGACACCGCGATCAGCCGCAGGTCTTCCGGCGTGCTGGCGCCGTGGCGCGAGCCCTGCTCGTTGAACAGCCGCGTCTTGTGGTGAATGAAGCCGAGCGGGACGAACTCCGTGAAGCCGCCGGTGCGCTTCTGGATGTCGCGCAGGCGCTCGAGGTGCGAGGAGATGTGCTGCGGCGTCTCGATGTGCCCGTACATCAAGGTCGAGCTGGAACGCAGGCCGACCTCGTGCGCCGTGGTGACGATCTCGGTCCAGCGCTCGGTCATGAGCTTGCGCGGCGACAGGATCATGCGGACCTCGTCGTCCAGTATCTCGGCCGCGGTGCCGGGGATCGTGCCGAGGCCCTCGTCGCGCAGCATCGTCAGGTAGTCGCGCAGCGACATGCCGTCGCAGCGCTGCGAGGCGAAGTGGATCTCCTCGGGCGAGAACGCGTGAATGTGCAGGTCGGGCAGCTCCGCCTTGATCGCGCGCACGATGTCGCGGTACCAGAAGCCGTCCTTGTTCGGGTGGATGCCGCCCTGGATGCAGACCTCGGACGCGTTGCGCGCGACCGCGTCGTGACAGCGCGCGAGGATGTCGTCGAGGCCGCGGTCGTAGGCGTCCTCCTCGTGCTTGTGTCTCGCGAAGCCGCAGAAGCTGCAGCCGACGTAGCAGATGTTGGTGAAGTTGATGTTGCGGCAGATGACGTAGGAGATCTCGTCGCCGACGTCGTCGAAGCGCGCCGCGTCCGCGACGGAGCAGAGCACCTGCAGGTCGCGGCCGAGCGCGCCGAGCAGGATCTCCGCATCGGCGCGGCCGAGCTCGCGGCCCTCGAGCGAGCGCTCGAGCACGGCGCGCACGGGCGCGCTGGTGCCGCGCAGAATCGTCTCAGTGAGTGGCTGTCGGGGGGTGGACATCGGCAACTGCCTTCCTCGCCGTGGGCCAGCCCTCGGCATCGGTGGCCGCGCGCAGGCGGCCGTACAACTCGGGAGCGAAAAAGTCCGGGCGATTCGCGATCAGCTCCGGGTACACGCACAGGCGGTCGCGCAGCTCGTAGCCGGCGGCCTCGGTGCGCGCGCGCAGGTCGTCGAGCTCGGGCCAGGGCATCTCGGGGTTGATGAAATCGATGGTGAGCGGGGAGACGCCGCCCCAATCGTTGATGCCCGCGCGCAGCAAGAGCTCGAGCGAGGTCGGCGAGAGATTCGGCGGCGCCTGCAGGTTCATCGCGGGCCCCAGGACGAGGCGCGCGAGCGCGGTCGTGCCCGCCATCAGCTCGTCGCTGGGCATCGGCAGGTGCGCCATGGGCGTGCCCGGCTTGGGGTGGAAATTCTGCACGATCACTTCCTGGATGTGACCGCCCGCCGCGTGGAGCTCGCGGATCGCGAACAGCGTGTCGACGCGCTCCTCGGCGGTCTCGCCGATGCCGACGAGGATTCCGCTCGTGAACGGGATGCGCAGCTCGCCCGCCTCGCGGGTCATGCGCAGGCGCGCGCTCGGCTCCTTGTCGGGGGCGTGAAAGTGGGCCTGGCCGCGCTCGCGCAGCCGCGCGCTCGTGGTCTCGAGCATGAGTCCCATGCTCGCGTTCAGCGGCCGCAAGAGCGCCAGCTCCTCCGCGGACAGGATGCCGGCGTTCGAGTGCGGGAAGAGACCCTCCTCGAGTGACACGCGGCACGCGTCCACGAGATACTCGGTGGTGCGCGCGTAGCCGCGCGCGTCGAGCCACGCGCGGTAGCCGCGGTACGCGACCTCCGGCTTGTCGCCCAGACAGAAGAGCGCCTCGAGGCAGCCGTTCGCGCGCGCGCGGCGCGAAGTGTCTCGCACCTCTCCCAGCAGCCAGGTCTTGGCGCGGGGCGAGTCCGGCTGGACGGCGAAGGTGCAGTAGCCGCAGCGGTCGCGGCACAAGTTGGTGAGCGGGATGAAGACGTTGCGCGAGACGGAGATCACCCGCCCGTGCCCGCGCCGGCCCGATTCCTGCGCGGCCTCGAGCAGTGCGCCCAGGATCGTCTCGGGCGCGCGCTCGAGCCGCTCCATCGCCGCGCTCGCAGCGCGCCGCGACAGCGGCTCGCCGTCGACCGCTTTGCGGATCTGCTCCCGGAGCTCGGCGGGGGTCTGTTCGCTCACCGGGTCAGGCTAGCATCGGCTTGCGAGACGCTTCAAACTGACGTGACGTCAGGGTTTTCGGCGCTGCGAAGCGGAGCCGCTTGCGCATCACGCGCACCGCTTCCGGGTTCGAATCGACCAGGATGAAGTCGCGGTCGAGGCGCGCCGCGGCCTCGCCGGTGGTGCCGCTGCCGGCGAAGAAGTCGAGCACGAGATCGCCCGGCCGCGAGTGCACCGCGACGATGCGCGACAGGACCGCGAGCGGCTTCTGCGTGGCGTAGCCGGTGCGCTCCCGGCCGTTCGTCGGCACGATCGTCTGCCACCAGACGTCGGTCGGCGTCTTGCCCCGCGCCGCCTTCTCGGGCCCGACCAGGCCGGGTGCCGCGTACGGCATGCGATCCATCGCGGCGTAGTCGAACACGTAGCGCGCGGGATCTTTCGCGTACCACAGGATCGTGTCGTGCTTCGCGGGCCAGCGGCGCCTCGTGCGCGCGCCGTAGTCGTAGGCCCAGACGATCTCGTTCACGAACGATGCGCGCCCGAAGATGCCGTCGAGCAGCACCTTCACGTAGTGTGACTCGCGCGGGTCGAGGTGGACGAAGAGGGAGCCGTCGCTGCGCAGCACGCGGCGCGCCTCGCGCAGGCGCGGCTCGAGATATTCGGGCAGATCGGCGAAGCGATCCTCGAACTGCGAGACACCGACGACCTCGCTCTTGTAGCGCTGCCCGCCGAAGCCGGTGCGATCGCCGCCGGCCGGATCGCGGCGCGTCCGCAGGCGCGTGTGCTTGCGCGTGCGGCCCGTGTTGAACGGCGGATCGACGTAGCACAGGGCGACACGCGCGTCGGGCAGGGCGCGCAGCACGTCGAGATTCTCGCCCTTTACGATCCAACGCACCCGCGTATCCTGCGCCGCGTGCCGATCCGCGCCATCTCGCTGGACCTGTTCGACACGCTGGTCGACATCCACATGGAGCGACTGCCGCTCGTCGGGATCGGCGGGCGGCGCATTCCGTCGACCTACGGGCTCCTGCATGACGCGAGTGTGCACTGGCACGGGCTCGATTTCGAGACATTCGCCGCGGCGCTCGGCAAGGTCGACCGCGACTTCCGCGACATCCTCCGCCACGAGCACCGCGAGGTCGCCACGCTCGAGCGCTTCCGCACCTTCGCGCACAGCATCGGACAGCGCGGCGACGACCTGGCCACCGCGCTCACCGAAGTGCACATGGGCGAGCTGCGCAGACACCTGACCTTCCATCCGCACCACGCCGGCGTGCTCGAGCGCCTGCACGGTCGGGTGCGGCTGGCCGTATGCTCGAACTTCAGTCACTCGGACACGGCGCGCGCGGTGCTGGGGGACGCGGGGCTCCTGCCTCACCTGGACGGGGTCGTGATCTCGATGGACGTCGGCATCCGCAAGCCGCGGCCCGAGATCTTTCGCGCCGCGCTCGAGTCACTGGGCACGGTTCCCGAAGAGACGCTGCACGTCGGCGACGACCTCGAAGCCGACGTCGCGGGCGCGGCCACGCTCGGCATCCGCACCGCCTGGATCACGCGCCGCGTCGGCAATCCCGACGCCGCGATCGAGGCCTACACCGGCGCGCGCCCGTCCCACGCGATCGCCGACCTCGCCGAGCTGGAAAGACTCGTCGGAGACTAGGCGAGAAGGAGCCCTTCGAGCCGGTCGACCTGGCGCTCCCAGTCGTAGCGCTCGGCGATGAAGCGCGCGCCGCGCGCGCCGAGCTCGCGGCGGCGCGCGCCGTCGCACATCAGCGCGAGACTCAGGCGCGCGAACTCCGCGGCGCCGCGCGCGACACACACTCCGTCCTCTTCGCCGCGCGCGCCGAGACCCTCGAAGCCCTCGGGGCTGGTGACGACCGGCACGCCGAGCGCGAGTGCCTCGAGGATCTTGAACTGCACGCCGCCCGCCGCGCGCACGGGGCAGAGACTCACCGCCGCGCGCTCGACGTACGGCCGCACGTCGTCGACGGCGCCGGTCACCGTCACGCCCGCGCTGCCCGAGAGCGCGCGCAGCGCGCGCGGCGGGTTGACGCCCACGATGTCGACACGGGCGTCCTGCTCCTGCGCGCGAATCAGCGGGAAGATCTCGCGAACCAGAAACTGCGCCGCATCGCTGTTCGGGAAGCTGCGCAGGTTGCCCACGAACACCACGCGCCGCGGCTCGTAGCCGGAGGCGCGCGGCGCGAAGTACCCGCGGTCGACGCCCAGGTAGACCAACGCCAGGCGCTCAGCGGGCGCGCCGTTCGCGACCAGCCAGTCGCGATCGACCTCCGAGACGAGCGTGGTGCGCTCGAACTCGCGGACCAGCCGGAGCTCGTAGCGGCGCAGGCGCCCGACCTCGAGCGCGTTGAACGGCCGCAGCCAGTCGCGCCGCATGCGGCGCGCGCGCTCGTAGAGCATCGAGACCGCGTCGGTCATGTCGAGCACGCGGCACTGCCCGCGGGCGCGCTCGACGTACTGAGCCATGCGCAGCAAGTGGACGTACACGCCGTCGTAGCGCGTCTCGGCGAGCTTGCGCTCCACGAGCGCGCGCATCCGCGCCGAGCGGTAGTAGTGCACCTGCAGCGGCAGCGACGAAGCGACGCCGCGCAGCGCGAGCAGCCGCGACTGCCAGGGCGTGAGCACGACTGTCTCGACGGAGATCCCGGGATGGCGGCGCGCGAGCTCGCGCGCGTGCTCCCACTCCGCTTCGCTCTCGACGAACGAGACCAGCTGCACCTCGTGGCGCGCCGACAGTCGGGTCAACAGCTCGAGCGCGCGCAGCTTGTCGCCGCCGAGGGGCGGGTAGGGGAGGCGCGGAGTCAGCGCGAGCAGTCGCACGCGCCGAGATTGACACGCCTTTTTCGCTGCCGCATTCTGCGCGACCGGGATGGCCGTCGACTTCGACAACTCGTCGCTCAGCACCTGGCACCGCCGCGCCGGCGCGCGTCGCACCCGTACAGGGTCCCGCCGGCACGGATAGATCCGCCTCGCGATCGACGCCGGCCGCCGGGACCGAAACCCCGCGCTCCCCGAACCTGCGTCGCCCCGATCCTTCGATCAATCGCACTCCAAGAGGTGGAAGCATGTCCGAGAAGTTCGACCAGCTCGTCAGCCGAGAGAAACGCGTCTTCATGCCGGCCGTGCGCCGCTGGCCCGTCGCGCTGGAGCGCGGCAACGGCTCGCGCGTGTGGGACGTCGACGGGCGCGAGTACGTCGATCTGACCGCGGGCTGGGGAGTGACTTCGATCGGTCACTGCCATCCCGCGCTCGCCGAGGCGATCGCCGACCAGGCGCGCACGCTGATGCAGACGACGAACCTGGTCTACACGCGCCCGCAGCTCGATCTGGCCGAGCGCTTGGCGCGCGTCGCCCCCACCGGCTTGCATCGCTCGTTCTTCACCTCGAGCGGCGCGGAGGCGAACGAGGGCGCGCTGAAGCTCGCCGCGCGGAAGACCGGACGCAGTCGCTTTCTGGCTACCCAGAACAGCTTTCACGGGCGCACGCTCGGCGTGATGGGCTGCCTCGGGCAGGAGAAATACCGCGGTCCGTGGAAGGGCATCGTGCGCGAGGCGACCTTCGTTCCGTTCGGCGACGCCGCGGCGGTGAGTGCGGCGCTCTCGAGCGAGTACGCCGCGATGATCGTCGAGCCGATCCAGGGCGAGGGGGGCGTCGTGGTGCCGCCCGCCGACTATCTGCGCCGCATCGCGGACGCGTGTCACAAGGTGGGTGCGCTGTTGATCGCCGACGAGGTGCAGACCTGCGTCGGCCGCACGGGTCGCTGGTTCGCGTGCGATCACGCCGGTATCGCTCCCGACGTCCTGACGTTCGGGAAG
>DATFUE010000366.1:0-4770 GCA_035261165.1 Myxococcota bacterium | reverse complement strand
CCATGCCAGATGCGCGCGGCGTTCGCGGCGATCTCGCCGTGGCGCACCAGCACGAGCGTGGTCGAGCGCGGATCCCCCACCCTAGATCAGCATCGCCAGCTGGCGCGACTGCGCGAGCAGCACGCCGCCTCGGGTCCAGATCTCGCCGTCCTCCTCGGCGAATCCGCCGGCGAGCGTGCGCGAGCGAAACACACCGAGATAGAAGTCCTCGGGGGTCGCGTCCGCCGGCACCGGCGCCCGAAAGTGAATCGAGAGGTCGACCGTGGGCATGCCCCGGGGCGGCGCGCCCGCGAGCGCGCGGTGTTGGGCGACCGCCGGCGGCCAGGCGTCGCACAGGAGCGCGACGAACGGCGCGTCGGCGAGACGCCGCGGCTCGCTGCGCATCCAGCCGCCCGCGAGCGCGTGCGCGGAGCTCGCCAGGGTCGGCTCTCCGAAGGCGCGCCGCGAGTCGAACTGCGCGCGCATCGGGACGCTTCGATCGGCGGGATACACCAGCCGGTCGAGTGACTCGGGCGGCGGCACCTCGGGCATGTGCAGGTCCGCGAACTCGGGCCCGGGCCGCGGCTTCGCGAACGCCGCGAGCGCGAGCGCGACGAGCACGCCGTCTTGCTCGAGCCGCGCCGACAGGCTGGAGAGCGAGCGGCCGGCGCGCTCCAGCTTCGTCGCGATGCGCACCGGGCCCTCGTGCGCGGGCGAGACGTAGTGCACGGTGAGCGAGCGCGGCGCGCGCTCGGCGTCGGCCACCGTCTCGGTGAGCGCGCGCAGCAGGATCGCCGCCAGATAGCCGCCGTTCGGACCGACGACGATCCACCAGCCGCCCTCGAGCTCGGCCTCGAACGCCCCGTCCGGCAGGCGGCGCACCGCGGTGTCGCGGTCGAAGCGGTGCGGGCTCAAGCGCGCGCGAACGCGGGCAGGACCTTCTCCGCGAACAGCCGCGCCGGCACGCGCGTGTCCCGCCCGAAGAACTCGATCACGAGCAGGCTCGCGCCCAGCTTTCGGTGCCGCTCGATGCAGTCGATCACGCGCGCGGGGGTGCCCCAGATGCCGTGCTCTTCGAGCGCGCCGCCCATGTGGCCGCCGTAGATCTTCTTGGCCTTCTCGAGTGACTCGCGCGCGCGCGCCTCGTCGTCCTCGATCACCACCACGCACTGCTGCGAGACGCGGAGCTCCGAGAAGTCCCGCTGCACGTCGTCGCAGCGGCGCCGGAGCGCCGTGACCTTCGCGCCCAGCTGCGCCTGGAACACGGCCAGGTTGTTCCAGATGTCCGCGTGCTGCGCGGCGATGCGCAGCAGCACCTTCTCGCCCGAGCCGCCGATCAGGATCGGCGTGCGCCGCAGCGGCTTCGGCTCGCAGACCGCATCCGACACGCGGAAGTGTCGGCCCTCGAAGCTGACTCGCTCCTCGCTGAACAGGCGCCGCAGGATGATCGCCGTCTCCTCGAGCGCCTTCATGCGCTCGCCGAGCGGCGGGAACGCGCAGCCCGTGCCGCGGAACTCCGCCTCGAACCAGCCGGCGCCCAGGCCCACGATCGCGCGCCCGCCCGAGATGTGATCGAGCGTCGCGACCTGCTTGGCCAGGATCGCGGGATTGCGGAAGAACGGCGGCGTGACCAGGGTGCCGAGCTCCAGCTTCGACGTGATCGCGGCGACGGCGGCGAGCTCGGTCCAGGCCTCCAAGATCGGCAGGTTGGGAGCCGGCACGCCGTAGACGTGGTCGCAGACCCAGGCGGAGTGGAAGCCGAGCCGATCGAGCTCCTCCGCGACACCCCGCGCCTCGGCCCAGCTGCGCTTGATTTGGGGCAGGCTCGCTCCGAACTGCATTGCGCTCGCCACTTCGAATCCTCCAGCGGCTGGCAGTGTACGGGTCGGGCGCGCCCGGGCTCAACCGCGCTCGGCGACGCGATTTCCGCCGCCGGCCTTCGCGAGGTAAAGGCGCGAGTCCGCGACGCGCACCAGGTCCGCGGCGCTGCGCCCATCCTCCGGCGCGCTGGCGACACCGGCCGAGACGGTGACTCCGCTCGCGCCGACGTGCAGCGCTTCTAGCGAGGCGCGGATCTTCTCCGCGACGGCGCGCGCGCCGGCGCTCGCGGTCTCGGGCAGGACGAGCGCGAACTCGTCGCCGCCGTAGCGCGCCGCGATGTCACTCGCCCGGGAGCGCTCGCGCACGAGCTGCGCCGCGCGCGCGAGCGCCGCATCGCCCGCGATGTGCCCGTGCCGGTCGTTGAACTGCTTGAAGCCGTCCACGTCGAGCATGACCACCGAGACCGCGCGCCCGTAGCGCTCCGCGCGCGCCGTCTCGTGCTCGAGCGCCGCCCACAGGCGGCCGTGATTCGCGAGGCCGGTGAGCGGGTCGCGCTCCGCGCGCAGCAGCGCCGCTTGGTGCGCCGCTGCGCCGTCGAGCGCGAGCGCACCGGCCCGCGCCAGCGCGCCGACCGCGCGCCGCAGCGAGTCACTCTTGGCTCGCACCCCGCGCAGGCGCAGCTCGCCGAGCATGCGGCGTTTCGTGCGCAGCGCGAAGACCCAGTCCGCGGGCGCGCGCCGCTCGGTGACTCGCAGGCGGCCGCGCGTCGCGGCGATTCGCTCGCCGCCGTCGGCGGCGCGGAGCACCACCTCGCCGGCGCGCGCCCGCGCGAGCCGCAACGCCCCCGCGAGCAGCCTGCGACTCACTTCGCCGCCATCCAGCGTGCCGACCAGCGCGCGCAGCGCCTCGCTGTAGCTTCGCTCGTTCGCGCGGCTCGCGCCCATCGCTAGGGCAGCGCCGCTGCGGCGGCGATCGCGAAGCGCGGCGAGGCCGCCGCCTCGCAGCCACCGGTCGCCGGGTCGCGCGCCACGGCCAATACACGCCCGTGTTCCCAGGGACCGGAGCGGCGCACGCGGTGACCGCGCCGCTCGAGCTGCTCGAGAACTTCGGCGGCGATGCGTGACTCGGCCGCCACCACGCCCGGCTGTGCGAGGCGCGGGTAGAAGGAGTCGGGCATGTGGTGCGAGTGCACGGTGGGCGAATCGATCGCGCTCTGCAGATCGCGGGCGCCAAAATCGACGACGTTCAGGAAGAACTGCAGGGTCCACTGATCCTGCTGATCGCCGCCCGGTGTGCCGAAGGCGACGATGCGGCCGTCGGCCAGGCGCGCGAGCGAGGGCGACAAGGTCGTGCGCGGGCGCTTCCCGGGCGCGAGCGCGTTGGGGTGCGCGGGATCGAGCACGAACATCTGCGCGCGCGTGCCGACGGGGAAGCCGAGCTCCGGCACGATCGGCGACGACGGGATCCAGCCGCCCGAGGGCGTGGCCGCCACGGCGTTGCCGTCGCGGTCGATCGCGTCCAGGTGCGTGGTGTCGCCGCGCCCGCGCGCCGCGGCCTGCGCCTGCGGCTCCTGCGGAGTCACCAGTGACTCCGCGATCCGAGGCCAACCCGCGGGCAGGCGGCCGAGCCCCGGCCGCAGCTCGTCGGAGGCGCGCGCGCGGTCGACGAGCTGGCGTCGCTTTTCGCTGTAGGCGTCGGACAGCAGCTCGGCGAGCGGCACGTCGGCGAAGCGCGGGTCGCCGTAGCTCGCCTCGCGATCGGCGAACGCGAGCTTCGCGCACTCGATCACGAGGTGCAGCGTGTCCGCGGAGTTCTGCCCGGACGCGCCGAGCCCGAAACCCTCGAGCAGGCGCAGCTGCTGCAGGAACACCGGCCCCTGACTCCAGGGCCCGCACTTCCAGACCTGTGAGCCGCGATAGCGCGCGGAAGCCGGCTCCTCGACGGCGCCCTCGTAGCTCGCGAGGTCGTCCGCGCGCAAGAGACCCGCGTGCGCGCGGCCGCTCGCGTCGCGCACCGGTGTCGAGATGAAGCGCTCGATCTCCTCCGCCGGGCGCCCGCGATAGAACGAGTCGCGCGCCGCGCGGATCCTCGTCTCGCGCGAGCCGGAGGCGGCGCGCTCGGCCGCGCAGAGTGACTCGAGAAACGCGCCGAGCGCGGGGTTCGTCTGCACCTCGCCGATGCGGCGCAGCGGGAGATACACGGCGGCGCTCGTCGGCCACTCCGCGCGAAAGCGCGCCTCCAGAAACGAGAGCACCGAGCGCAGGAACGGATACATGGGGTAGCCGCGCAGCGCGAGCGCGCGCGCGGGCGCGAGCACGTCCTCGAGGCGCTTCGTGCCGAAGCGCGCGAGCAGGAGACACCACGAGTCGAGCGCAGCGGGCACGGTCGCCGCCAGCAGGCCGTCGCCGGGGATCGCGCCGAGGCCGAGCTCCGCGAAGCGCGCGCAGCTCGCGGCGGCGGGAGCCGTGCCCTGACCCGAGATCGCGTAGCTCCGCCCCTCGCTCGCGACGTACACCAGGATGGGCACCTCGCCCGCCGGCCCGTTCATCGTCGGCTCGAGCACCTGCAGCGCGAAGCCCATCGCGCACGCCGCGTCCGCGGCGTTGCCGCCCTCCGCGAGCAGCTGCGCGCCGATCTGCGCCGCGAGATGGTGGCCGGCCGACACTGCGCCGCCGTAGCCCCGAAGAATTGGAGTCGGTCTCTCGCTCATCGCCGTATTCTATCGGTACGCGCCGCTTTCTCGGGCGCGGTCGCTGTGCCAAGCTCGCGGCCCATGTCGCGCTCCATCGGGCTCGCCGCACTCACTGGCTTCGTGCTCATGCTCGGCCTTTCCGTGCTGTTCCCGGTGCTTCCGTTCCTGACCCGCGACCTCGGCATCCCCGACGCGTACGTCGGCGCGCTGCTCGCCGCGCTGCCCGCCGCCTCGTTCGTCGCGAGCCCGTTCTGGGGCCGTTTCTCGTCGCGCCGCGG
>DATFUE010000365.1:0-2282 GCA_035261165.1 Myxococcota bacterium | reverse complement strand
CCGCGCGGCGACTCGGCGGCCAGGCCGGACCGCGACGAGGTCATCGTGCAGACGCACGCCTGGGTCGAGGTCGCGCTCCCCGGCCTGGGCTGGTGGCCACTCGACCCGACCAATCGCCTCAGCGTCGGCGCGCGCCACGTGAAGATCGGCCACGGCCGCGACTACGACGACGTGCTCCCGCTGCGCGGCCTGTACCACGGCCCGTTCCAGCACGAGCTCGAGGTCGAGGTGCGCATGAAGCGCCTCGCGACCGGCGAAGCCTGGGGCGTGCCCGCGCAGGCGCAGACACAGTCTCAGTCACCGTATCGCTAGCGGCGCTTCTGGAAGCCGAGCTCGTCGAGCTTCGCGGCGATGTCCTTGCCGGCGGTCGCCGTCTGGACGTTCCGGTCGACGAAGCGGATCACGCCGCCCCTGTCGACGTAGAACGTCCAGCGCTTCGCGTACATGCCGCCGAGCCCGGACACGCCATACGCGTTCGCGACGTCGCCCTTCGGATCCGACAGCAGGACGAGCTTCGCGTTCAGTGACTTCGCGAAGTCCGCGTTCTTCTCCGGCGGATCGAAGCTGACCATGAACACGGTCGCGTCGAACCTGGCGAGCTCGGACTGCGCGTCGCGCACCGCGCCGAGCTCCTCCGTGCAGCCGCCGGTGAACGCCTTCGGAAACCAGGCGAGCACAAAGCCCTTCCCCTTGAACTGCGCCGAGCTGTAGGTCTTGCCGTCCGAGCCCTGCAGCGTCCAGTCCGGCGCGGGCGTTCCCGGCGGCGTGACGTCTTCGGCGCGAGACACTGCGCTCGAGAGGAGAAGCGCGACGAGGACCGAGACCGCGGGCTTGCTCATGCCGGGAGCGTAGCTCGGAGCCCCGCTCAGTTCACGCGGCGGCCGCCCTTCCAGTATTTCTCGCGCAGCAGGAACTTCTGCAGCTTGCCGGTCGCGGTGCGCGGCAGGGCGTCGAGGAACTCGACCGAGGTCGGGCACTTGAAGTGCGCCAGGTGCTCGCGCGTGAACGCGATCAGCTCGGCTTCGCTGAGCTTCGCGCCCGGCCGCAGCACGACGAGCGCCTTCGGTGTCTCCCCCCACTTCTCGTGCGGCACGCCGATCACCGCGCACTCGAGCACCGCGGGATGTCGGAACAGCGCGGCCTCGATGTCGGGCGAGCTGATGTTCTCGCCGCCCGAGATGATCACGTCCTTCTTGCGGTCGACGATGTGCACCGAGCCGGTCTCGTCCCAGACGCCGAGGTCGCCGGTGTGGAAGTAGCCGCCGTAGACCGCCTTCGCGGTCTCGTCGGGCTGCTCCCAGTAACCGGCGAAGACCACGTTCGAGCGGGCGCACACCTCGCCGACGGAGACGCCGTCCTTGGGCACGGGCTTCGCGTCGCCGTCGAGGATCGCGATCTCGACGCCGATCGCCGGCACACCGGCGCGCGAGCGCCGCGGCCAGTCCTCCTTCTCGGTCGCGAAGTCGGGCTGACTCACGGTGAGCACGGGCGCGGTCTCGGTGAGTCCGTAGATCTGGATGAACTCCCAGCCGAGCTCCGTCTCGAGCCTCTCGATGAACGCGGCCGGCGGCGGCGCTCCGGCGACGGTGAAGCGCGGCCTGGTGCGGATCGCGTGCTTCGCCTTGTCCGGGTAGTCGAGGATCGCGCGCAGCACCGCGGGCGCCATACACGCGAAGCTGACGCCTTCCTCCGCGATCAGCTCGAAGATCTTCGCGGCGTCGATCGCGCGCAGCACCACGTGCGTCCCGCCCATGCCGGTGAGCGCGTAGACTCCCCCCCAGCCGTTGCAGTGGAACATCGGCAGGGTCCACAGCTCGACGTCCTGGTGCGACACGCGCAGGTGCGCCATCAGCGAGTACGCGTTGATGTAGCAATTGCGGTGCGTGAGCATCACGCCCTTGGGCCGCGCCGTCGTGCCCGAGGTGTAGTTGATCGAGACCACGTCGTTCTCGAAGCGCGGCACCGGCGCCGGCGCGTGGTCCGGCTCGCGACTCACGAGCTCGTTCCAATCGAGCCAGCCCGGCGGGCTCGAACCCTCTTCCTGCGCGACGACCCAGCTCTTCACCGTAGTGAGTCGCGGCCGGATCTCGTCGACGACCTTCGTGTACTCGTGATCGACCAACACGACGCGGACGCCCGCGTGATTCAGGATGTACTCGTGATCCGCGGCAGTGAGTCGGTAGTTCAGCGGCACGAGGATCGCGCCGATCTGACTGGTGCCGTAGAAGCTCTCCAGGAAGAAGTGCGAGTTCGGCGACAGGATGCAGACCCGGTCGCTCGGC
>DATFUE010000364.1:0-2911 GCA_035261165.1 Myxococcota bacterium | reverse complement strand
CCGCCCTCGTCGACCGGCTCGCCGACGACGTTCATGATCCGGCCGAGCGTGCCCGCGCCGACGGGCATCGTGATCGGGGAACCCGTGTTGCGCACGCCCATGCCGCGCACCAGGCCGTCGGTGGTGTCCATCGCGATACAGCGGACCGCGTTCTCGCCGAGGTGCTGCGCGACCTCGACGACGAGGTTGTCCGCGCGCGCGTCGATGGCGGGGTTCGAGATCGTGAGCGCCGTGAAGATCTCCGGCAGCTTGCCCGGCGGGAACTCGACGTCCACGACCGCGCCCAGAACTTGAAGCACTTTCCCGTCCGTCATCTCGGTCTCCCTAGAGCGCCTCGGCGCCGGCCACGATCTCGGTCAACTCGGTCGTGATCTGCGTCTGCCGCGCCTTGTTCATGTCGAGCGTCAAGCTGCGAATCAGCTCGCGCGTGTTCTCGGTCGCGCTCTCCATCGCGCTCATGCGCGCACCGTGCTCGCTGGCAGAGTTCTCGAGCAGCGCGCGCAGCACCGCGAACTGAACCACGCTCGGCAGCAGCGCGGCGAGCAGTGACTGTGGATCGGGCTCGATCTCGTACGGCAGCGCGGGCGCCGCGTTCGCGTCGCCGGCCGCCAGCACCGGCACGACCGTCGTCACCGTCGGGACCTGACTCATGGCCGAGACGAAGCGCGCGTAGACCAGCACGACTTCGTCGCTCGCGCCGGACAGGAAGCGCTCGATCAGATACTCCGCGATCTCGCGCGCGTTCTCGGCGTTCGGCAGCGAGATTCCCGTCCAGGCGCGCGGGCTCTCGAGGCGGCGGCGGCGCGCGTGGTCGCGCCCGCGGCGGCCGACGCAGACCACCGAGATCGCGCTGAACTCCGCCTTGCGCGCCTCGATGACCGCCTGTGCCGCCTTGATCAGATTGGCGTTGAACGCGCCGCACAGACCGCGGTCACTCGTGAACAGCACGATGTCGAGCTTGCGCGCGCCCTCGCGCCGCGCGAGCAGCGGGTGCGCGTCGGCCTCGATGCCGCTCGCGACGGAGGCGAAGACCTCGGCCAGCTTCCGGCCGTACGCGCGCGAGGCCTCGGCGGCCTGCTGCGCGCGCGCGAGGCGGGCCGCGGAGATCATCTTCATGGCGCTCGTGATCTTCTGCGTCTTCTTGATCGCGACCACGCGGGCGCGGATCTCGCGGATGCGGGCCATGCCTGGCTACGCCGCGCTGCCGCTCGGCTGGAACACCCGCGCGAACGCGTCGAGCGCTTCGTCGAGCTTGCGGCGCAGCGGATCGGCGAGTGCGCCGGTCGAGCGGATCTCGCCGAGGATCTCCGGATGGCGCGCGCGCATGAACGCGGACAGCTCGTCCGCGTAGCGAGTCACGTCCTCGACGGGGTAGTGGCGCAGCCACGACGGCTTGCCCCCGGCGCGCGGTGACGCCGCGTAAATCTGCACGACCTGCTCCTCGACCGGCAGCGGCTGATACTGCGGCTGGCGCAGGATCATCGTGAGTCGCTGGCCGTTCGCGAGCTGCTCCTGGGTGGCGCGGTCGAGGTCGCTGCCGAACTGCGCGAACGCCTCGACCTCGCGGTACTGCGCCAGTGTGATGCGCAGCGAGCCCGCGACCGCCTTCATCGCCTTCACCTGCGCGTTCGAGCCGACGCGAGACACCGAGACACCCGCGTTCATCGCGGGTCGCTGGCCGGAGTTGAAGAGGCTCGTCTCGAGGAAGATCTGGCCGTCGGTGATCGAGATGACGTTCGTCGGGATGTAGTCCGAGACGTCGTTCGCCTGTGTCTCGATGATCGGCAGCGCCGTGAGACTCCCGCCGCCCTCGGCGTCGCTCATCTTCGCCGCGCGCTCGAGCAAGCGCGAGTGGAGATAGAAGACGTCGCCCGGGTACGCCTGGCGTCCGGGCGGGCGGCGCAACAGGAGTGACAGCTGGCGGTACGCGGTCGCGTGCTTGGAGAGATCGTCGTAGATGATCACCGCATGCTGCTTGCTGTCGCGGAAATACTCGCCCATGGTGCAGCCGGTGTAGGGCGCGATGTACTGCAGCGGCGCGGACTCGGCGGCGGTGGCGGCGACGACGATGGTGTAGTCCATCGCGCCGAGCTCGGTGAGCTTCTGCACCACTTGCGCGACGGTCGACTGCTTCTGGCCGATCGCGACGTAGATGCACTTCACGTCGGTCGTCTTCTGATTGATGATCGTGTCGAGCGCGATCGCGGTCTTGCCCGTCTGGCGGTCGCCGATGATCAGCTCGCGCTGGCCGCGCCCGATCGCAGTCATGGCGTCGATGCACTTGAGGCCGGTCTGCAGCGGCTCCTTAACCGGCTGCCGCTTCACGATGCCGGGCGCCTTCAGCTCGACGCGGCGCTGCTCCTTGGAGCGGATCGCGCCCTTGCCGTCGATCGGCTCGCCGAGCGCGTTCACGACGCGGCCGCAGAGCTCCGGGCCGACGGGCACCTGGATGATCTCGCCCAGGCGCTTCACGACGTGGCCTTCGCGAATGTGCTCGCCGGTGCCCATGATCGCGATGCCGACGTTGTCGTCTTCGAGGTTCAGCACCAGCCCGCGCAGGCCCCCCGCGAACTCGACCAGCTCGCCGGCCATGGCGTTCGCGAGGCCGTACACGCGCGCGATGCCGTCGCCGACGGAGAGCACCGTGCCGGTTTCGGCGACGTCGATCTCGCGGTCGTAATCGCGGATTTGGCGCCGGATGATCTCGCTGATCTCCGCTGCTTTGATCTTCATGTCGCGGGTCCCCTCTTCAGAACTTCCCCGAGCTGCTGGAGCTGGGTGCGAATGCTGCCGTCGAGCAAGAGGTCGCCGATGCGCGCGACGACTCCACCGATCAGCTCGGGATCGACGGCGAACTCGACGGCCACCTGCTGGCTCACGCGGCGCGAGAGCGCGGCGCGGATCTGCTCCC
>DATFUE010000363.1:0-2398 GCA_035261165.1 Myxococcota bacterium | reverse complement strand
GGCGCGCGCCTGCGGTCCGCGCTCGACTTCGCGCTCGAGGGCATGCGCCTCGAGCTCGCGCGCCTGCCGGCGCTGCGGATCGACGCCGAGCCGCGCGCGGGCAAGCACAGCGCGGCGCAGGCCGGCGCACCGCGCATCCCCGGCGAGGTCTGGCTCGTGTTCGCCCCGGCCCCGGGCGCAGCCGCGCTCGAGCGACTGTTCGCCGCAGCGGGCGAGGCGCTCCACCTCGCGTTCACCTCCGCCGCGCTCTCCTTCGAGAAGCGCGTGCTGGGTGATCCCGCGCTCGGCCTCGCGTTCGGCGAAGTCACGCGCGCGCTCTGCGCGGAGCCCGCCCTCGGGGCGATGCTCGCCGGGGTCGATGCCGCGCACTTCGCGGCGGCCATGGAGCGCCAGCGGTGGCGCGACCTGCGCGCGACCGCCGAGCGCGTCGCGCTCGAGCTGCAGCTGGCCGAGCTCGCGCCCGGCGCGGCGGCGCCCGAGCTCGGAGAGGCGGGCATCCTCGCCTCTGTCGGGCCCGCGCTCTCGTCGGTCGACCAACTGCGCGCGGCCTGCTTCGGAGTCCCGCTGGCCCGTATGCTGCGCGCCCGCTTCGGCCGCGACTGGTGGCGGACACGCGGCGCGGGGGAGCTCTTGAAGGAGCTCTGGAACACCGGCGCGACCTATTCGCCCGAGGCGCTCGCGCGCGAGCTCTCGCTGCCCACACCGGGCGCGGAGGCGCTGGTCGAGGCCGAGCTGGCGGGCTGAGCGCTGCGCGCGGTCGTGTACCCTCTGGGCTCATGTCGTGGAAGGAGCAGATGGTCACGGTCGCCGTGCACTCCGGCGGCTTGGTGCTCGAAGGCGTCTGGCAGAAGGGCGCGGGCCGCGGCGCGGTGATCGCGCCGCCGCACCCCGAGTACGGCGGGAGCCTCGAGCACCCGGTCGTGAGCGAGCTCGCCTACGGTCTTTACAAGGCGGGCATCGCCTCCTTGCGCTTCAACTGGCGGGGCGTCGGCGCGAGTCAGGGGCGCGTGAGCGGTGAGTGGCGCGACGCGGAAGAGGATTACACGGCCGCGCTCGAGCAAGTCGCCTCGACCACGCCGCCGCCGGTCGTCGCAGCGGGCTATTCGTTCGGCGCGGCGACGGCGCTGCGCGTCGGCTTGCGCGATCCGCGCGTCTCGGAGTTGATCCTGATCGCACCCCCCGTCGGCATGCTCGACGCGCTCTCGCTCGACGAGTTCCGCGGGCCGATTCACGTGATCGTCGGCGGGCGCGACGAGTTCGCGCCGCTCGACGAGCTCTCCGAGCTGCTCGAGGGTCTGCCGAACGCGAACCTCGACGTGATCCCGAAGGCCGACCACTTCTTCAATGCGCACGGGCTCGCGGAAGTCGCCGAGCTGGTGCGCAGCTCGGTCGCCTAGCCCCGCCGCCTCTGGCGACCAGCGCACGTGCGGGCGCGCGAGCTGACTCGGGCCCCGGGACGAACGCTCGATCGCCGCCGGGCACATGCCTTGCTCTCTCCGCGGCGCCGCTGGCAGGAGGGTGAGTCATGGACGAGGCGATTCTGTTCTTGTCGGATTCGAGTGAGACTCGGGGGTCGGCCGACCGCGCGGTCGTCGCGGATCGCGACCGGGTCGCGGAGTCGCTCGACGCGCAGAGCTGGAGCGCGATCTGTCTCGACCGCGCGCAGCTCGAGGCGGCGCTCGCGGACGCGCGCTGGCTGCGGCGGCGCCGGAACCGCTTGCCGGTGATCGCGCTCGTCGACACCGCCGACGTCGAGCGCGCGAACGAGCTGTTCGCCTGCGGCGTGCACGAGATCGTGGTGCGCGACGCGTCGACCGACGCGAGCCTGCGCTCACGCGTCGCCGGCCTGGTCGCGCCGCGCGCGCCGGCGCGGCCGGTCGCGGCGCCGGGGACGATCGTCGCGCGAAGTCACTCCATGCGCGCCTGCCTCGATCTCGTGCGCAAGGCGCAGCGCAGCGACGCGACGCTGCTGCTCCTGGGCGAGACGGGCACGGGCAAGGAGGTGCTCGCGCGCACCGCCCACGAGGGCGGCCGGCGCGCGCGCGGGCCGTTCGTCGCGCTCAACTGCGCGGCGTTTCCCGAGACACTCCTCGAGAGCGAGCTGTTCGGCCACGACCGCGGCGCGTTCACGGGCGCGAACCGGGCGCGGCCGGGTCACTTCGTCCAGGCGAACGGCGGAACGCTGTTTCTCGACGAGATCGGCGAGACCACGCTCGGCTTCCAGGTGAAGCTGCTGCGCGCGCTGCAGGAGGGCACGGTGCGGCCGCTGGGCGCGGGGCGCGAGCAGCCGGTCGACGTGCGCATCATCGCGGCCACGAACCGGGAGCTCGAGGGGGAGGTCGAGGCGGGCCGCTTCCGGCGCGACCTGTATTTCCGGCTGAACGTTTTTCCGATCTCG